>JAGVUD010000046.1 GCA_019136435.1 Armatimonadota bacterium
TTCCTGGCCGCGATCGAGGCCGGGGTCGCCTCGATTATGACGACTCACATTATCTTCCCCGCGCTCGACCCCGAACTCCCGGCGACCATGTCGCCCAGGATTCTGACGGGGCTTCTGCGCGAGAAGATGGGCTGGCAGGGGCTAATCGTCACCGACTGCCTGGAGATGGACGGCGTGGCGGTCAAGTGGGGCACGGCAAAGGCCGCTCTTGCGGCGCTGAAGGCGGGAGCAGATTGCCCCCTCATCTGCCACACGCTCAGCCGACAGCAGGAAGCGCATGCCCTCATCTCCGCCGCTGTCGAAAGCGGCGAGCTTCCGATGGAGCGCGTGGATCAGTCCGTCCGCCGTGTCCTGGAGCTGAAGGAGCGCTTCGGACTGCTCGAGCCGGCGAAACTCGCCGATCCCGCGAAGACGGCATCCGTGGCGGGCGCGCCCGAGTACAGGGCCCTCGCGCTCGAGATCGCCCGAAAAGCGGTCACCGTCATCAAGAACGAGCGCGGCATCCTTCCCGCGCGGGTCGAGCCAGGCAGCAAGGTGCTGGTGGTCAGCACGCACAGGGCCCTGCCCGATCTGACCGAAGCCATCCGCCGCATTCATCCGAATACCGATTCGCTAGCCGTGGATACCTCCACGCCCGCCATCGAGCCCGGCTCTGACGTGCGTCTCATTATCGCCGCCACCTGCCCCAACGAGCCGTGGACGGCCGGCACCGATCAGGAGGGGCAGGCGCGCATGGTGAAGCAACTGAACTCGCTGGGATTGCCGCTTGTGGTGCTGGCGATCCGGGAGCCCTACGACATCCGCCGGTTCCCCGAGGTAGAGACGTACCTCTGCAGCTTCGGCTATCGCGAAGAGTCACTGCAGGCCGCCGCCGAGGTTATTCTCGGAGTCACGCAGCCAACCGGGCAGTTGCCCGTGCGGTTGGGGTAGCGTCCGGTGTGCGGCCAATGAAGGAGAGGGTCTAGATATGACATTCAGATTGCACCGCGTTCTGCGCCAGAGCGTTGTCTGTGCGCTTGTCCTGCCGGGGATTCTGCTTCTGCGGGGACTGGCATCCGGCGACGAGGCTCTGCAGCCTCCTATTGACCGCAAGGCGTGGATGGTGTCGAGCCCCACGCAGCCGCTGAAGGTGCTCAAGGCGCCGTCGTACGGGCCGGACTACCCGAACCTTACCGACTACATGCGCGTGCTCGAGCGCTTCCCGCTGCAGGGCGAGCGCGGGTGGAGGGGCAACTACCTCGGCGACCCGAACCTGGGGTTCTTCGGCGATCCGGACTCCTCGGAGATGGGCCTGCGCGCGATGGGCAACTACATCTTCGTGATGGCGCTTCTCGCCGCCGACCCCGCCTACGACGACTCCGTGACCGGAATCTCCCGGGAGCATGTGCTCAAGAGAGCGCGCCAGTGTCTCGACTATATGACCCGCAGTCACGTGACGGGCGACATCGTGTGCGGCGACGGCAAGAAGTGGGGCGATCACTGGCAGTCGGCGTGGTGGGCGGCGAAGATGGCGCTTGGCGCGCAGCTCATCTGGGACAGGCTCAGCCCGGAACAGCGGGAGCGCGTCGAGCGCGTCGTCACGCACGAAGCCTCGCGGCACCTCTCACGCAAAGCGCCGGGCGGCTCGTTCCGCGATACGAAGTCGGAGGAGAACGCCTGGGACACTGAGGTGATGGCGGCCGCCATAGCCCTCTTCCCGAAGCACCCGAAAGCACCCGAATGGCGCGCGAAGCTGATCGAGTTCGACCTCAACTCGCTGTCAACACTTGACGACCAGACGTCGTCCGCAATCGTTGACGGCCGTCCGCTCAAGGAGCAGGTGTACACCGAGAACGTTCACGCCGACTACACCATCGAAAACCACGGCGCCTATCATACCTGCTACATGTCCTGCCCGCTCCACTCGCTGGCGTGGGGATACTACGCGCTGACGTCGGCGAAGCAGCCCGTGCCGGAGGCGCAGTTCCATCACTTCGTGGACGTCTGGGAACGGATGAAGCCCACCTTCCTCGATCGCCGTTTCGCCTACGTCGAGGGCAAGGACTGGCCGCGCTACGCCTACGGGATGTACTTCATCATGCCCGCGCTCGTGACGCTCCAGCAGCAGTTCGGCGACCAGGCCGCCCGTGAAATCGAGAAGCGCAGGTTCCGCACGTTTGAGGAAGAGCAGTACTC
>JAGVUD010000164.1 GCA_019136435.1 Armatimonadota bacterium
CGGTTCAGCACACAGACCGAGGCGGCCAGCCCGGCAATGACAAGGAGCAAGAGAAGAGACTTAAGATGTTTCATGGCTTTCGCGGCACTGGTTCGCTACCAGCGGCCGGGAGCCCTGCGTCGGGGGCTGCCCTGCAATCCGCCCAGCATCAGCATCAGCACGAGCCCGCAGAAAAAACCGCCGATGTGCGCCCAGTAAGCGATTCCGCCGCCGACCTGTCCGCCCGACCCCAGACTCGCGCTCAGAATCTGCCCCAGTATCCAGAAGCCGAGCACCAGCACCGCGGGCACCGCCGCGGTTGTCCAGTAGAACCCCAGCATCAGCAGGCAGATCACTGAAGCCCCCGGATACAGCACGAGATAAGCGCCGAGCACCCCCGCCACCGCCCCGCTTGCTCCCAGCATGGGAACCACCGACGCGGGCGCGCTGGCAACCTGCGCAAGCGACGCCGCAACGCCGCACCCGAGGTAGAAGAGCAGAAACCGGCCGTGCCCCAGCCGGTCCTCGATGTTGTTTCCGAAGACGAGCAGGTAAAGCATGTTGAAGCCGATGTGCATGAGCCCGCCGTGCATGAACATGCTGGTGAAGACCGTGATCCAGGCCGGCTCGACGGGGGGAAACGGCCGGACCTGCAGCCCGCGCGTGATTTCGAAGGGCACCATCGCATAGGCCATCAGGCCGAGGTTCTGTCCGTTGGAGCCAAGAAGCTGTAGGACGAACACAACTATGTTCGCGGCGACGAGCGCCCAGGTAACGACAGGGGTTATGTGGGTCGGGTTTTCGTCTCGAAGCGGAATCATTCGGTTTGTCAGCCTATCGGAAAAGCGCCCTCCCCGTCCGGTGGAACGAAGGAGGGCGCCGCGATTGTGTTCACGCTTGTTCTGCGGAGCAGCAGGTGTCTATTTGTCTCTCGCCGCTTCCGAGAGATCCGGCAGGCGCTTCAGATCCCGCAACTTGGTGTGGACGCTGATGATCTCGTCCATATCAATCGGGCCGAGGGCCCTGAAACGCGCCTTTTCCTCTTCGGACAACTCGCACGGCGCATCCCTCAGAAGCCGCTCGTCCCATTCTTCCTGCCTGATGAACTGCTCCCCAAGTTTCTTGCACCGGGAGCAGCGGAACTTGACCCATACAAAACTGGGTCCCGTGACCCGCAGGTAGTAACCTTTCTGCATGACATCCTTTGCAACAACGCGATTTCCACAATTGCAGCGGATGTTAGTTCGCATGCCTGGCCTCCGTGTCCGTGACGGGCGCCTGAATTTCGGTGATGCGCCGCCACACTCATTCTAGCACGCGGGCTTCAGGTTGGCCAGAGTTGACACCGAAAAAGCCCGAAATCGGCCCTGCCCCCCTTTCGAGCCTCTTTGCGGGCATACTGGCCCGCAAGGCCGCCACGCGCCTTCAGGCGAAGTTCCCGGGCGACACAGGTTTTTTTACTGGAAATTCTGATTTGGTGTTTACAAACAGGATACGATGCGCTACCATAGCATCGTGCCGGAGCTGATTTCCCGCTCAGGCCGCCTGTTCTGACTCTGTGAGGGCGGGCGGACGGGAGGAGGATCAACCTTCCATGGATGCTTTCGGCCGGCAGTCGTGAAGCTGTTGGAGTTCGGCCAGTTGGTGGCCAAGACCTCGCCGAGTCCGTTCGGCGCAGTGCCGGGATGGCCCGGCGCAGCCGGCCAGTTGGATGCCTGTTTACCGCAGGCGCCGCAAGGACGCGAAATTGCACGGCATTTTTTCGATTTCTCACTTGACGCCGCTCAAGGGACGGCGCTATACTTCTACAGCTACAGGTGTCTTTCTGTCGGCTCTGTGGAAAGGAGAGATGTTATGAATAGGACAGGTATCGCTCTCTTGGTTGCGACGTTGGCGCTGAGTCTCTCGCTCAGCGTGGTCGCCGCGCCCATTTCGACACCCGTGACCGTCTACCAGGGCTGGAACATGATCGGGTTCCCGACTGTTCCGCTCGCTCCGGGGCCTGCTGATGTCTTCAGCACTTACGGCGACCAGGGCATGACGGGCGGCGACGCGGTTGCCTACAACCTGTACCGCTACAACCCGATCCTCCGGTCCCTCATTCCGTGGGACCCGGACGATGCCTCCTGGGGCAACATCCTGATCGGTGACGGCTACTGGCTTTACAGGACAGACGCGGCGTCGGCGACCTTCA
>JAGVUD010000254.1 GCA_019136435.1 Armatimonadota bacterium
CGAGGACCTGGCCCGATGTGGGCTTCTCCTCGCGGTACACGAGCTTAAGCAGGCTCGATTTGCCTGTTCCCGTTGGCCCGACTATGAAGACGAAATCGCCTTTTTCGATCCTGAGGCTAACATCCCGAAGAGCAGTAATGCCCTCTGCGTAACTCAGGGAAACATTGCGGAAGTCGATCATTTGGCGGCTCACCCAGTATGCCAGAATCAAACACGTCAGTCAATCAAGTGCAAGCGGCAAATCAGAGCATCTCCGGACGGACGGCTCTGCTAATCACGGCGGCCGGTGGGCTCTGCTTCGGAATTGCCGGAATTGTGACCGCTTGCGGCCTTCCCCTGCTCGCGGGCTTTGCCCTGCTCGGCGCGGCGCTCGGCTGCCGTGGCCGTGCCAGGCCGTTCTGGCTCGTCCTGCTCTGGGGCGCTATCGGCCATGCAACAGGGCTATCGTGGTGTCTGGTGTTCGGAGGGGTTCCGTGGCTCCTGCTGACGGCCTGGCATGTTCTGTTCCTGCTTCCCGCGGCGATGCTGACGGGCCTGACGATGCGGCAGCGACGGATCGCCCCGGCATCGCTTGCGCTGGCCGGGCTTTTCGCGCTCGGCGAATGGCTGCGCGGGCGCGGCGACCTCGGCGTCAGCATGCATACCGCCGCCGGCGCGCTCGCGCGCAACCTGCCCGCAGTTCAGTGGGTGGGGATATTCGGGCCCGAAGGTTTGTCCTTCGCCGCCGCCGCCATAGGCCTGCTTCTGGGATTTTCGTGGAAGGCGCGGAGACCGGCTGCGGCCGCGGCGGCAGTGACGGCGATTGCGGTTCTGCACGCCGGCGGGCTTGTTCTGCTGCGTTCCTGCCCCGCGCCCGACGGGCATATCTCCATCGCGGCCGTGCAGGGCGTCGCCGCCGACGGGTTCAAGCAGACGCTCTCCGGCTCGAAGTGCGAGGATGCCTATATCGCCCTGACCACGGACGCCGCGAAACAGCACGGCGCGACGACCGTCGTGTGGCCCGAAACGAGCTGCCCGGGCGACCCTGTCATTGACGAGTCGCTGCAACTCCGGCTCGCAACCGCCTTCAAGCGTCTGGGGGTGTCGGCACTCGTCGGGTGTCAGGTGCGCCAGCCCGGTTCCGAGGGCCTGCCCGTGCTGCGCAATCTGGTTCTCGGCTTCGGCCCGGACGGTTTTCTGACCGGGGCTTACGAAAAGATGCGCCTGGTGCCGTTCGGGGAGTATGTCCCGCGCCGCGAGGCCTGGCCGCCCGTGCTCGGCCGCTGGGGCGTGCCCGAGGAGGACTACGCGCCCGGACGCGAATGGCCGCCGGTCCCGCTGGGAGACGCGAAAGCAGGGGTGCTCGTCTGCTCCGAGTCCATGTTCCCGGAGCTGGCGGCCAAGCGTGTGCGTCAGGGAGCCAATCTGCTGGCCGTCGCCTCCAACGACAGCTACTTTAAGCGCACCCCAGGAGCCGGTCAGATCGCCCGGCAGTCCATCCTCCGCGCCGTGGAGACCCGCCGTTCCGTGGCGCGGGCGGCCGAGACGGGCTACTCGATGATGATTGACCCCAGCGGCCGGGTTCTGAGCGAGTCTCGCCTGTACGAGCGAACGGTCGTATCCGCCAGGCTGCCGCTCACGAATGCGGAAACCGTCTACTCGCAAACAACCGGCTGGTGGCCGCCCATCATCGCCGCGCTCACGGCCCTGGCATCGGCCGCGGCTAGTTGGCGGCGTAGGGGCGGAAGTTCCGCGCCGTCAGATCGCCCGTCGTGACCGTCTTCACATGCCCGTCCGCGAACACCGCGGAGGCCTTGCCGTTATGCACGGCGTTGTAAGTGTCCGTCTGCGGGCTGGCGCCAGCATCTTTCGTGGACACAACGGGAGTCCCGTCGTCGGTGCCAGGGGGAACGGTGAAGCACCCGTCCGTGGTGCGCGTACCGTCGCAGGCCGGGTCGTTGGCGCCGATGAGAACCACGGTCTCGGTCGGATAGTCGAGCTGGCCCTCCGGCAGAATCGAAAGCGGCCCGCTCATCTGGTAGCTCAGCCCGAGCAGGTCGCCAGGCCCGTCCGACGGACAGAGAAAGACGTCCGCCGACCGCACATAGGAGAAGAGGCCGCCGCTGCGCACGTCAACGGTTCCCGCCGAGGGGTCGTAGCCCGCCCACGACGGGCCCATCGCCTGACTTG
>JAGVUD010000418.1 GCA_019136435.1 Armatimonadota bacterium
GTGGGACCTCACGTACGATGGCGACGTCCTCCCAACCGATCCGGCGCTGGGCCCCGGTTCCTGGGCTCTGAACGTTTATTCTGCGCCTGGCGTTGTCAGCGACTCAAGCACAACTGGCGGTGTGCTTCATCTCTCGGATCAGCGAACTGACCAGGCAGCGCTGTTTTTCAGGGACGACGTGCCTCCACACAGCCCTGTAACGATTGAAGCTCGCTTACGAGTTACCTCTGCGGATGGTGCTTACATCGCTCTTGTCGAGCCGCTTCGGTTTGGAGGCAGCCTGGCGTTCGTGGGCATCTGGCCGGATCGCGTAGGAGTCCGCTACCGCGGAAACAATTACTTCGACTTCTATAGCGTGGACATGACACAGTTCCACGTCGTTCGGCTGGCGATTGAAGAGAACCCGTGGCCCTACCGCGTTCCGGCCTTCACGGTGTGGGTGGACGGTGTGCAGGTCTTCTCGGGGTCTGCACCAGGGACGACCGGGGGCAGCGTTCATTTCGGCACGAACTTGATCAAGGAGTTCACCAGCGAGTCGTACTGGGACTACGTCCGCTACAGCCGCGAGTATGTGCCCGTCCCCGAGCCGTCGGGCCTTCTGGCACTCACGTCGGGTCTGACGGGGTTGCTCGCGATGCGGCGGCGGCGAGGCGCCGGGTGAGGGTACCGGAAGAGTAGAAGGCTCAGCAGGAGCTTCGCGCTCCCGTGGGCCCCGGGTTCGGGTGGCCCTGCGGAAGCGGCTGCAAGCCGTCAGGTCCTGCGGGTGCAGCCCCGCAGGGGCAGCACCATCGTGGTGGCTTCTGACCTTGCAGGAGTACCACAATGCGACTAACAAGACACATAACCCTTATACTGGCGCTTCTCTTGGGTGCTACGCCAGGGGCGCGAGGCGCTGCCGACTGGTCGTGGTCCATAGATGCATCCACCGCGCAGGAAGGCTGGTTTACTGGGGGGGAGTTTGGTGCTCGGGCCACGACGCTCGATGGTTTCGACACGAAGGACCTCCTCATCCAGCCTGGCATACGGGCTTACATAGGGACCTACCACGAGACCGGGTTAGGTGACTGGACAGGCCCGACCGGGTTCTTCCGAAGAGACTTGCGTGCACCGTGGAGCAGCGCAAGCCCAATCCTGATCTGGGACATAGGGGTGTGGATGGACCCCTCTGTTCCGTCGCAGGCTGATTTCATCAAGGTTGGATGGACCCGCCTTTCGCACAGCCGATGGGAACGAAGGCTACCTGTTTCGATTGATGGCCGTTCCCGAGCCCTCCGGTCTTCTGGCGCTGGCCGGGGGCATGTCCGGGTTGCTGGCGCTCTCGCGGCGGCGGCGAGGCGCCGGGTGAGGGCACCGGAAGAGTAGAAGGCTCAGCAGGAGCTTCGCGCTCCCGTTGGCCGTCGTTGCGGCGCCGGGTTCGGGTGGCCCTGCGGGTTCGGGCGGCCCTTGCAGGGCCGCCCCCTTAAGTTTGGCTATTGGTGCGCATAGACGCAGGCGTGGAAAGGGTGGAAGGGGGTGTTTTGTGGCTCTCGTGACTGCGGCGTTGGGTACGCGAAGCCGCCAAAACCCCTCTGGCAGGCACGGCGCCACAACTCCGAGCGCAGCAGCGAGATCAGTTGCGACGTCGAACAGCGACCGCCGGGCTTGCTACGCTGCCATCGGGGCCTGACCAGCACATCCTGCTGCAGGCCTGCTCGGCGCGCGGCGAGGTGCAGACAACTGTAAGCGGTGGCAATGAACGCCGGCAGGGCTTCCACCGCGCGTGCCGTACGCACCTGAGCCTGCCCCATGCCAAGCAGGGTCTTCTCCTCCCGGAAGGCTACCTCCGCCTCCCATCGCCAGATGTAGGTCTGCAGCAGTTCGTCCAACGGCATCGCCGGGTCCGTGCACACCAGGAAGCCGGGCTGCCGGTAGAGCAGCTTGCTGCCCCTGCAAAGCCGGTAGTGCAGGGGCCGTATCACCAGCAGGCGCAGGTCTTGGCCCCCCGCACCCCTCCAGCGCACCGGCGCCACGGTCTTCACCTGAAACGTATGCACACGCCCCGCTGCCCAGGCCCGGACTTCCTGCCAGGGCTCGCTGTCATCTGACAGCAGTGCCCCCGGAGTGGCCACCGGCGCCCCATACACGCGCGGCCGACCGCCAGTCGCCCCGGCACACGGCGGCGCGCACAACCGGGCATCTTTGCGGATGCGGCCGATCAAGGTCGTCTGCGCCGGCAGTCTCCGAAGAACCGTGCTGTTGGTGTAGCCCCCATCCACCGCAACCACCAGCCGCCGCGCGCAGTTCTCGGGCTGGCTGTCCAGGCTGGCGCGAAGCGCCGCCAGACGCGCCGCCCCCTGCGCGCTCAGGCTCAAGGCGTGCCGCTGCTCGCGGTACTGCGCCCACTCCTCCGGCAACGCCCGGGCCGAAGGCCGACGCGCACCCGGACAATGCTGCAGATCCACGGGAATCGCTCGCGCACGCGAGGCCCCCGCGCTCTCCGGCAACAGGGCCGAAACCTGCACGAAACGCTGACCCCACACCAGGTTCGTCTGAAACGGCGGGCCCTGCGCATCCCTGCGCCAGCTCGCACCGCTCACCTTCCGCCCCGTGCGCCCAAGCAGCGTGTCATCCATCGCCGCAAAAAACGGCCTCTTATCGCCAAGCTCCTCCCCGACGATCCGGCGCAACACAGCCCATAGTCGCTCCTGGTCCACACGGCCCTCAGCAAACACGCGATACGCCGCCGACCAGTCCACGAACTGATGCCCCGCCGTCGCGAGCATACCCGTCACCGTATGGCGGCCCAGACAGCCCAATGCGCTGAGCAGCAGGTTGGAGGCCCGCCGGTACACCCGCTCCTGCGAGAAGGCGGGCCGGCACTCGGACAACACGGCTTCCAACTGCACACTCAGTCCTTCACCGTTTTTTTTACGGCTGAAGGCGGCACGTTGCGCCGTTTGAGGACCATCTGTCCCTTGTCCTCAATGATCCACTCCACGATCTCACCGCGTGTGAACTCCATGGAGTGGGCGATGGCGGCCGGGAAGTTGATGTACCACTGTTCCGATGTTTTGCGCTTGATGAGTTGGACTTTGGTTGGGTATCCCACGGGTGACCTCCTGAGGCTCTAGTCGTATCACTAGATACCACAAACGCACAAAAAAGTCCACCCCACGAAGAAGTGGACGCTAATCATCTAGTCAATGGCCAAACTCAAGTCGGGCGCCGCGCATCTGCGCGCGGCGCCCGCATAATGCTGCTACGGACCCTCAACCGTCAGCGCGCCTACCTCGTCCCAGCCGTCCGACTGGCCCGCGGTGTCCAGCGTGTAC
>JAGVUD010000296.1 GCA_019136435.1 Armatimonadota bacterium
GGCGCCCGAGGGACTTCTCGACTTCCTCGATCCCGGCGCCGAGGGCCTTCCAGCGGGACTCGCTGCCGAAGGCCGCCGCCGCTCGCTCGCGCAGATCGCTGATTGCCGCCAGCACCGCGGCCCGCTCGTGCGAGGCTTCAGCGGAGCGCGGCTTCGCCTGCCTGGCCATCCGCTCGAACTTCGCCAGAGTTTCGCGGTGCGGCTTGATGTACGCCGCCACGGCGGGAGTGCGCATCACCGCGCCCTTGCCGCGGCCCTCGGTGACCTGCACCGACAGGAAGCGCAGCCCCTCGAGATCATAGTCGAACGCGAGCCTGTGCGAACTCTGCCCCGGCGACGCCGTGATGCGTGTGCGGTCGAGCAGCCTGCCGTCGCAGAACACGGAGGCAGTCAGGTCTGCCGCGGCCCCGCGCGGGTTGCTGATCCTGAGATCCAGGCTCACAGGTCCGGGGGCGCGGACGGCGGAGGATGGCTCGCCGCAGGTACCCGCGCCGCGCGTTGAGACAGGCGCAAACTCGCGCTGGCTGTTGATATCAGTCAGGGAACAGGTCGCGGTCAGCGCCTGTTCGCCCGCGAAAACGATACTGCCCCAGCGCTCGGGCTCAACCAGATGGCCGCGCACGGTGGCCCAGATGCTCCGCTCGTTGCTGGGCTTGCTTCTGCGCCCGAAGTTGGCGCGCCAGACCTCGCCGCCGCGCGGCGCGCTGACGCCAAGTGACGCGAACGGGATTGTGAATAGCGCGCGCCACTCCTTTTCGCCCCGCGATGTCTCAACCTGCCACTTCGCGTCCCAGCTTGCCGGAAAACCCATGGCGTCCTTCTCGTCGTACTGCACGCCGGCGGCGTTGGCGAGAAGATGGTAGTAGGTCTTCGGGTCGTTGTCGGGGTCGAGATAGACCGAGACGCAGTCGTCGGACGTCAGGTCGGAGTCGCGCGCGGTCTGTTCGGTGCGAATCTTTTCGGGCTGGGATTCGAGGCAGCGCAGCGCAACGTAGAGATTGGCGTCGTCGCAGGCGAGCCGTACCTCGGTCTGCTGGCTGGGGAGATAGTCGAAGACGTAATACTCGAGCCGGGGGATTGCGGCCGGCTGCTTCCAGATGTCGCTGGCAAGCGACGACGCGGCCAGCCTGCCCACCTGCACGAGCGGCGGCGGGCTGTCGAGCTCGCTTGCCCCATGCGCGTGCCAGGGCATCAGGAGGACGGCGAGAACGGCGGCGAAAACGAACCGGGGCATCAGCGGAAATCTCCTTTCGGGGACAAGCTGCTTCATCGTGAGAAGCAGTTTACCAGACCTCTCGCCGCCTGCCAAGCGCCGCAGGGAGGATGGCCGCATCCTTCGGGGGAAGGATAGGGCGGAAACAAACGCCCGCAGTCAGGCGTATACACTTTCAACACTCAAGGGGGAACATCAGACAATGGCAGGGGACTTCCGGTTTACATTCGGCCCGTGGAACATACACGAAGGCGCGGACCCATTCGGCCCGACGGTACGCTCGTCGGTCGCGTTCGGCACGAAACTCGATCTGTACAAGAAGCTGGGATTCGATGGAGTGCAGCTTCATGACGACGACGCGGTTCCGGATCTGAACGATTTGAGCGCGAAGCAGATCGTAGCGGCGGCAAGCGAACTGAAGAAAGCGCTGGACGAGCACGGGCTGGTTGCGGAGTTCGTGGCGCCGCGCCTGTGGGAAGACCCGCGCACGATTGACGGCGGCTTCACGAACAACGACCCGGCGAACCGCGCCTACGCGATGGACCGCGCTAAGAAAACGATTGACATTGCGCGGGCGCTCGGGACAAAGCTCATCGTGCTCTGGTTCGCGCGCGAAGGCACCTACTTCCGCGAGGCAAAGGACAGCCGGACGGCGACGCTGCAGATCGCCGAGGCGCTGACGCGGATGCTGGACTACGACCCCCAGATCAAGATCGCCATCGAGCCCAAGCCCAACGAGCCGATGGACGTGAACTACATCCCGACGACCGGCCACGCCATCGCGCTGGGCGCGCTGACATCCGACCCGTCGCGCATAGGCGTCAACATCGAGAGCGCGCACGCGATTCTCGCCGGGCTCGACCCGTCAGACGAGATGGGCTTCGCGCTGGCGCACGGCAAGCTCTGGAGCGTGCATCTGAACGATCAGAACGGCCTCAAGTTCGACGAGGACAAGTCGTTCGCTTCGGTGGATATCCGCCGCGCGTTCAACCAGGTGCGCGTGCTCGACCGCCACGATTACGGCAAGAACGGCGAATGGGTGGGGCTGGACGTAAAGGCACTGCGCACGCAGAAAGACGCCGCAGCGACCAAGCACCTCTCGAACAGCCGCGAGGTCTTCCTGAGACTGCTCGAGATTTCGCGGGCAATGGATGAGTCCGCCGTGCAGGCGATGATCGCCGAGCGGGACTACGAGGAGCTGGACCTCTACATCACGCACGCGCTCATCGGCGGCTGAGGGCTGCGAGCGAGAACTGCATCAGAACGAGGCCGCCCGCGCAGCTTGCGCGGGCGGCCGTTCTTATGTGCCTAGTCTATCCCGACGATCTGCACGTCGGCGACAGACCTCGGCCTGAGTATCCGCCACGTGTTGCCGTAGATGGTCTCCATCCCGCTGATGCCCGTGATGATGACGAAGGACCTCACCGGCGGAAGCGTTCCGCCAAGCTCCGCTCCCGTAACGAGGAGCTTCGGCTCAGCCTCGCCCGGATTGACGAGCGCGCTGCCATCGGCGATGCTGAACCACAGGCCGGTGTGCTCGACCACCCATCCGCACGTGCGCACCAGCAGCCCTGTGTTGTTCAGTCCGGCCGCGCCGAGCGCTCCGGGCTGATAGTGGAAGGCGGCTCCGCCCAGCGTTCCGTTGGTCACGCCGAGCGGCTCCGGCGGAACGCCGCTGCCCTGCCACGAGAGGTACGTCGGAGTGATCTCGCGTTCGGAGTACACCGTGTCGGTGACGCCTTCAACGAGGACACGATCTCCCACGGCGCCCGGTGACTGGCTCGTCCTGACCCGGATACCCGATGCCCGGTCTTTCTCCTCGATGTAGAAGTAGCCCGACGACGGGAACACGCCGGTCACGATCTTGCTCTCGAGCCGCACGCCCTCGCCGTCCGGGAGCATTTTCGCGTCCGGGATGTCCATAACGATGGGCTCCTGATAGAAGATGCTGTCGCCGATGACCGGGCCGGCATTGCCAAGAGAATCCTGGAACTGCACGCTGACGGTCTTGGAGCCTTCCGCCGGAGATGAGAACGTAAAGTTCGCGCCGGTCATGTACGGCCGCCACGAACCCCACACACCCGTGTCCGACTGAATGCGCATGAGCGTGACGCCCGCCGGGTCGTTCGCGCTCAGATACAGGCTGACGTCGAGCGACGTGGTGGCCGCTGCCCCGAAGTTGATCAGGCAGGTTCCGGTCGGGCCAGCCGTGTCCACGACCACCTGCGTGGACGCATCGGTCTCCTGGTGGTTGAGGTTGTCGAGCGCTCTGTACAGAACAGAATGCGTGCCCGGGTCGGCAATCGTGAATGTGCTCCCATTGAGATAGCCCGCCGAATCAACGCTTCGCTCGTATTTCTGCACCCCGCACAGATCGGCGGAAGAGAGTGTGAGCTGGGTTGAGGGCAGTATATACGTGCTGCCGCCCTCGCGCAGGCTGACATCATCCACAAAGAGCGTCGCCGACGCGCCCGAGGACGTGACGACACCGAACTGGACCCGTACAGCGCGTCCCTTGAAACCGCTGACATCCCACACGCACTGCTGCCAGTCCGTGGTGCTGTTCATTCCGAAACTGTCGCACGAATACCCCGTCTCGACATCCACAACCTGCACGCGGCAGTATGTGGAACCCGTTCCCTGAACAGTCCTGATCCACGCCGACAGGACCGCACGGGATGCGCCCGGGCTCACAGCGATATCCTGGTACAGTTCGCCGGGGCCCGTCTCGCCAACCATCGCCGAACCCACGCCCGAGTGAACCGGGTAAGACTCAGCCGACACCGAGCCCGAAGCCGTCCAGCTGGCCAGCCCGCTTTCGAACCCGCCATTGACTGCCTTCTGCGTGCCACCCGACAGGGCACTGGCTCCCGAAATCCGCATCAGTGTTCGGGGCGGCCGGGTGTCAAGGTAGAGCCGTGATACCACTTCGGGCTCGACATTGCCTCCGTTATCCACGCTCCGGTAGGTCACCGGCTGAAGCCCATCGGCCAGGCCGGCAAGCATGAAGCCCCCCGCGTACGTCGCGTACGCCTCAGAGCCCCTGCGGTAGCTGCTGTAGTCCACGCCGGAGTTCTCATCACGCGCCGCAAGGGTCATCACTGCCGTGTCATCAACGTAGATGTACTCGTTCTGCTTGAGGGTGACGCCGTCAACCGTCAGCGACGAGTCGCCAAACAGGCTGTATGAGGAGTAGAAGTAGATGCGGATGGTCTCGCCCCTGAAACGCCCGACGTCAATCGTCACCTGGCTCCATGCCAGCACCGATGAGGATTTGCTCAACGGGACATTCAGCGTGTTGCCGCTGGTGTCGGATATGCGGCAGCCGGCCGACGCTCGCAGGCTGGCGGAACTCTTATACCAGAACGTCAGCGTGGCGTAGGCAGCAGAGGAGCTGATGCTGACCGTCTGGTAGGCGGTTCCAGTTCCCGGACCAAGCAACAGGGAATTGGAGCCGTCGTACGGCTTCGCGGTGGTGATCGCGGCAGTTCCCGCAGTCGTCCAGCCCGTCAGCCCCGACTCGAAGCCGCCGTTCGTGATGATGTTCGTTCCGCCGCTCTGGTACGACGGCGCCCCGATCTTCATCGTCGTATAGGGGTCCCTCAAGTCCTGCGCGCCGGGAGTGACAGTGAACGAAGCAGACCCGGTGAAGGTCACGCCATAGGAAGAGCTGGACGTGCTGATCGCAACCGTCTTGACGCCGGAAGACGTGGTATCCAGCACAAAATACGCGTAGCCGGAGCTGCCCGCGCCGATGGAGCCGAGGCTCTGCGTCAGAGATCCCTCGGCCAGCGTCACGCCAGCCGGCAGGGTGAGGGTCACGCTGCAGCCGTGGGCTGCAACATCGCCCGTGTTCTGCACGCGCACGGTGACCGTGAACTTCGCCCCGAGAGGCGGTGTGTAGTCGGACGACGACGGAGTGACGGTCGGTCCGGCTACCAGCGACGTCCCCTCCTGTGTGGCAAGGGCGTAGCTCTCGGTGGCTCCGCCATAGGCGAAGCTGGTGCTCCACGCATAGACGCGGATAACCTGAGGCCCCGAACGGTCGCTGCGCACCTGGTGGACGTTGTCCAGAAGGGTGAGGTCCGAGTCTATACTGGTCCCGTTCGCCTCGTCGTAGAGCCTCAGATTCAGGTCGCTGAGGCCGTGGATGGTCACGGGCAGATCCGCGCCGTTGTACACCACGTGGCGGTACCACGTCAGGGTGGCCGTCTCGTCCGCATCCATTCCGGTTGTCTTGTACAGCATGTACTCGCCGCTCTGGTTTCGCGGGGCGACCGAGTGCATAAAAACATCGCTGCGGTGCAGATAGGCACGGGCGAGATCGAGGTAGCCCCAGCCAAAGGTGGCATCCCACCCCTCGTCGCCTCTATCCTCGGCGGTATTGATCAGAACAGCCTTGACGGCGCGCGTGTCGAGGACACCCACATCGTTCAGCAGAAGCGCGGCGCCCGCGACCTGCGGGGCGGCCATGCTTGTGCCGCTCTTTTCGATGAAATCCCCGCTGCTCTCCCACTGGTAGTTGGTGGACCAGATGTCGGTGCCGGGCGCGGTGATATCGGGCTTCCGGCGGCCTCCGTCGGTGGGGCCGCGGCTGCTCGAACCGCGGATGACATCATCCGTTCGGGTGGCCGTGTCAACATCGTCCATATTGGCGACCGAAAGGCAGTTGTAGGCAAGGCTGGGCGACTCGACGGTGCTGGCGCCCGACCCGCTGTTGCCCGCGGCGATTGTGGCAGTGCAGTACTGCGACTCGATGAACGCATCGAAGAACTGTGACAGCTCGTCGTCGTCATCTGCCGTCTCGCTGCCGTAGCTGTAGTTGACTACCTCGGGCTCCTCGGCCTGAGCCTGGGCCCAGTCCAGCGCCGCGCGCACGTCGGACTCCGCGGAAGAAGCGCCGCCGTCGGTCCGGTAGTATGCGGCCTTAAGATTCATGCCGCTGTCCGCGCCAAACGCGACGCCGCGGAAGGTGGCGTTGGACGAGAACATGATCCCGGCCACATGGGTGCCGTGGCCGTGCAGGTCATCCGTGCTCGCCGGGTTGTCGTTGTAGACATCCCGCGTCTGAGCGGTTGCGTGGAACGTGTGGGAAGCCCACGTGCGCGCAGCGGCTGTGTCGTCGTCCAGATCGGGGTGTGCCGTATCCACGCCGGTGTCGCAGACCGCGCCGTCGTAAGCGCCGCCGTTCTCGCCCACGGTCCAGAACGAGTTGACCCCGATCGCCTGTCGGCTCACGTTCAGCCGTGCGCTGAACTCCCTGTCCAGTGTCACAAAAGACACCAGAGGGTGCCGCGAGATCTCCGCGATGGCTGTTCCGGGAACGAGGGCGGCGACGGCGTTCTGCACCAGCAGCCCGTACGCAACCCGGCCCCCGAGCGAGGTGACGGCCGCCGAGACGCGGGACTGGCCTGCCTCCACCTCCTCGCGCACGCGCCGCTGCGTCTCTTTGCGCATCTGCCCGAGGATTTCGTCCGCCTCGCGGTTCAGAAGGTCCTTCATCGCGCGGTCGGCGGGCGTCACGGACGCGGCCTCGAGCCTGGCCTGCGCCCGCATCTCCTCCACGGACGCGAAGTTCCTCTTTCCCGCGTATTTCGCGAGTATCTGCCGCACCTGCGCGGCCTTCGCTTGCGCCCGGGGTTCATAGACAGCCCGGACTTCGCTGCTGATGCGGTAAAGCGGCTGGTCCTTCAGCACGATGATCACGGCGACAGGTTCAGCCGACTGGAGCGCGGGCGCGAGAGCCTCGTCTATCGCGGTTCCGGGCAGAAAGGCCGTCCCGGCCGATGCGGCGGGCGGAGTGGAGCCGTCCTCGCCAGGGTCTCCGGCCCGGGCCGGAACGCTCGCAGCCGCGAGCAGAAGCAGAATCGCCGCGACTGCGGCAACAGGGGCAAAGCGTATGGAGGTTGACATTCCCGTGTTCTCCCTCGTGAAGCCCGCGATAGACACACACGTACGCTCCACGCGGGCATTTCTGACCACAGCATAGGGCCAGGCGGGCGCTGTGTCAATAGAAAACGGGAATGTTGCCAACGCCAAGCCGTCGTGCTGAACACGATTCAGCGCCCAGCCGGACTGGGTTCCGGGTCAAGCCCGGAATGACTTGGGCGCCCGTAATTACCGAAGGGAGTGCGTCACAATGACACAAGCGCGACGGCGTGGGCCTCCATGCACTCTCCGCGGCCGGCCGGGCCCTGCTTTTCGGCGGTGGTCGCCTTGACACTCAGGCAGTCGGAACTGACGCCGAGCGCCGCGCCCATCCGCGCCCGCATCTCGTCAACCCGCCCCGCGATCTTCGGCCGCTCCGCGATCAGCGTCACGTCGACATTCACGATCCGGAAGCCGGCCTCCCCCAGAATCCGGGCGGTTTCCTGCAGCAGAACCAGGCTGGAGACGCCGGCGTAGCGCTCGTCGGTGTTGGGGAAATGCCGGCCGATATCCCCCAGCCCGGCCGCCCCCAGCAGCGCATCGGCGGCGGCGTGGCAGATGACATCCGCATCCGAATGCCCGGCCAGCCCCGGCCCTTCCGGGAACTCCACCCCGCCGAGGAAGAGCTTTCGTTCGGCGCTGGTTGCATGGATGTCGTACCCGAATCCCACCCGCGCGCCCTGCCTGCCAAGCATTCCGGAAAGAGCCGCCATGTCGCGCGGCGTCGTGATCTTCGCTATCGTCTCCTCTGCCTCCACCACAACCACCGTCCGCCCCAGCCTCTCAACAAGCGCCGCGTCGTCGGTCGCCGCGATGCCCTCGCGCGCGGCTGCCGCATGCGCCTCGCGTATAACATCCGCGCAAAACGCCTGGGGCGTCGCGATCTGCCACAGCCGCGACCGGTCGAGTGTGCGCAACACCGCCCCCCGCTCGTCGCATTCCTTGATCGTGTCCTTCGCGCGCACAGCCGCGACCGCCGCGCCCTCTTCTCGAGCCTTGCCGGCAACCGCGGCGATGATGCCAGGGGTGACCCCCGGCCGCGCGGCATCGTGAATGGATATCAGCTCGGCATCCGGCCCGGCGGCCGCCAAACCATTGGCCACCGACTCCTGACGCTCGCTTCCGCCCGGCGCAAACAGCCACTGCGCCCGCGACAGGGCCCGCCCGCAGGCCTCCCGCACGCGGGCTTCGTCAGACGGCTGGCCGACGACGACGATGGTTCCCACAAACGGGCAGGCATCGTGCGCCGCGAGAGACCACTCCAGAACGGGCTGTCCCAAAAGCGGCTCGAACACCTTGCCGGGCGCGCCAAAACGGGTGGACGAACCCGCGGCCACGATAATCGCCGCAACCGAGTTGTAAGTCAACGTGGCCAAGCTCGAAGAGGTCCCCGCATTCCTATCGCCTGCGCGAACGGGGCGGGGCCGCCCCGCGGGACGCGCCGCCCGCCTGCGGATCAGACTGAGGGCCCCTGTCGCTCTTGACGGTCGCGAAGATCATCTTGCCCGCCACGGTCTGCAGCACGCTCGCGACCTCCACCTCGAGCTGGCTTCCGATGTGGCTCTGGCCGTTCTCGACGACAACCATCGTCCCGTCGTCGAGATATGCCACGCCCTGATGAGGCTGGTTGCCCTCCTTGATCACAAGGACGGTCAGGTTCTCGCCGGGCAGCAGCACAGGCTTCACGGCGCTCACCAGCTCATTCACATTCAGCACGGTCACGCCCTGCAGCTCGGCGACCTTGTTGAGGTTGAAGTCGGTGGTCACGATGGCTGCGTCCAGGTGCTGTGCGATGGCCACCAGCTTCGAGTCCACTTCCGCTGGCAGCGGGTATCCCGTGGGGTCGTAGGTGGTGACCTTGATCCCGAGGTCTTTGCGCATCTGATTCAGGATGTCCAGCCCCCTGCGCCCGCGTGCCCGCCGGAGCGGGTCCTCGGCATCCGCGATGTGCTGCAGCTCGTCCAGAATGAACCGGGGAATCAGCACCGCGCCTTCCAGAAACCCCGTGCGGCAGATATCGAGGATGCGCCCGTCGATAATTACGTTCGTATCGAGAATCTTGGGCTGCTGGCGGGGCGCTTCGGGCTCCTGCGGTTCGGCCGGCATCACCGGGGCATAGAAGCGAAGCTGCTCCTTGACGCTCATCGTCGCAGCGATCGCCAGATAGCAGAGCAGAAACGCCACGATAACCGTCACCCACACCGGCATGCGGAAATTCACCGTAATAAGAAGCGTCAGAATGAGACCGACCACGAGCCCCAGGAACAGAGCGGCCTTCTCGCGGGCGGTCATCTCCTCGAGTTCGCGCCTTGCCCGCTGGATGCCGCGGTAGGCAAACGAACTCAGCAGAAAGCCGATGAGCCCGCCGACAACGATGAAGGCGATGACGGCCCAGACCCGGCCGGCCGCCGACGGCGGAGCGCCCGCCAGATGGTCCTTGAGCCAGCCGGGTTGAACAACCAGCAGCCTGTTGTACGACTGCGCCAGAATGCCCCCCGTCACCATCCCCGTGATCACAAACGCAAGCGTCAGGGCAAAGCGAAGGGTGCGGTTTTCGGGTAACACCGTTTCTACCTTCGGGGCCGGTTTCTTCATTGGAAGCGCATCCTATCTGTCAACCTCGCCGAGCACAACATCTATGCTACCGATGATAGCCACCGAATCGGCAACCTTCCACCCGGGCAGCGCGCTTGTGAGCACGGCGAGGTTCGAGAACGACGGCGCGCGCCACTTGAGGCGCACAGGAGTGGTTGTGCCGTCGCTGACCAGATAGCAACCCATCTCGCCGCGCGCGCCTTCGATATGGTGATACACCTCTCCCGCCGCGGGTTTGAGGTTCATGTTGATGCGCGTGGACGACGGGCCTTCGGGCAGCCCGTCGAGCGCCTGTTGCACTATGCGCAGGCTCTGCCTGATCTCCTCGGTGCGGCAGAGGTAGCGCGCAAGGCAGTCGCCCTCCTCACGCACGGCAACATCGAAATCGAACTCGGGGTACACGCTGTACGGCTCGAACCTTCGTATGTCGAAGCCGACGCCGCTCGCGCGAAGCGTCGGGCCGCTCAGCCCCAGGTTCACCGCTTCGTCTGCCCCGATCTTCGCCACCCCGCGCATGCGCTCGACGAAAATCTCGTTGTTGCTGAGCAGGTCGTCGTACTCCCGCAGCCGCGCGGGCATCTTCTTCAAGAACTCGCGGCACTTCGGCGCAAACTCCGGCGGCAGGTCCTTCGCGACGCCGCCCGGGCGCATGTAGTTGAACGTCATCCGTGCTCCACAGACAAGGTCGAACAGATCCAGAATCTCTTCCCGTTCGCGGAAGCAGTAGATGAACGGGGTGGAGGCGCCAAGGTCCAGCCCGAGCGTTCCGACGAACACCAGATGGCTCGCGATCCGGTTGAGCTCCATCATAATCACCCGGATGTACTCGGCGCGGCGGGGCGGCTCCATTCCGGCGAGCTTCTCGATGGTCATGCAGTAAAGAGCGCCGTTCAGCATGGCGGCCAGGTAGTCGAACCGGTCAACCAGCGGCATATACTGGAAGTACGTGCGCTTCTCGGCGATCTTCTCCATGCCCCGGTGGAGCGGGCCCATGCTGACTTCAATCTCTTCAGTCCTGATCGGCTTCGTCATAGTCCTTCCGGAGGGGGTGCCCCACCCAGTCGTCGGGGAGCAGCAGCCCTGCGAGGTTCGGGTGCCCCTCGAAGTGGATGCCGAACATCTCGGCGGCCTCGCGCTCGAGCCAGTCGGCGGCGCTCCAGAGCTTCGTAAGGCTCTCAACTACGGCGTTATCGCGTCCGAGCCTGCACTTCAGCGCCAGCTTCCCGCGGCCCGCAATCGAGTAGAGATGCGCGACAAGCTCGAAGTTGTCCTTCAAGTCCACGGCGGTCAGCGACGCAAGATAGTCCAGCCCCAGCGCATCCCTGAGAGCGGCGGCGCACTCGAACCAGCGCCCGGCCTCCACCGTCGCAATCGCCCAGCCGTGCTCTTCGCGCAGTTCGACCGCGCGCTCGCCCAGGGCCTGCCGGACGGCCACGCTCACTTCGGCGGCCCCGCTCACGATTCGGTTTCCGTTCCTGCTTCCGATGCGGCGCGGGCGGCAGCCGTGAGCGATTCGATGTCTCTGGGACCCAGTTCGCCGGCGGCGATCCTGCGCCGGAGTTCGAGCACGCCCTGCAGCAGCGCTTCCGGCCGCGGCGGGCACCCGGGCACGTACATGTCAACCGGGATGATCTTGTCCACTCCCTTTACGACCGCGTACGAATCGTAGAACGGGCCGCCGGACACCGCGCAGCCGCCCATCGCGAGCACGTAGCGCGGCTCTGCCATCTGCTCCCACAGAAGCCGGACGCGGGGGGCCATCTTCTTAGTGACGGTGCCGGCCACGATCATCAGGTCGCACTGCCGGGGAGACGAGCGGAAGATCATGCCGAACCGGTCGAAGTCGTAGCGCGCCGCGCCGGTCGCCATCATCTCGATGGCGCAGCAGGCGAGACCGAAGAGCATGTACCAGAGCGAAGCGCTGCGGGCGGCGTTCAGGAGTTGCTCGATGCGCGTTGTGACGATGGCGCCTTCGGTGCCCAGCCCGATCACTCCCATTTCAACACACCTTTCTTCCACGCGTACACAAGTCCAGCAAGCAGAATCAGAAGGAACAGCAGTATCTCGAAAAGCGCCACCAGCCCCATGCCCATCCGGTCCAGAGCCTGAAGCTTCATGAACGCGGGAAACATGAACACCGTTTCGACTTCGAATATGACGAAAATGAGGGCATAGATGTAAAAGCCCGCGCGAAACCTCGTCCACGCGTCGCCGACCGGCCGCTCGCCGCACTCGTAGGTCGAGAGCTTCTCGGCGTTGGGACGGTCTTTCCGGACCAGCCGGGACATGATGAGCGCGACGATGGCGAAGCCCGTGCCGACCACGGCAAAGACGGCAACGGACAGATACTCTGAAGGCATATGCTTCTCCTTGCTCCATTTACACTCTAAATTGTGTTCTGCTCTTTGTCAAACCGGGCGGCTGCACGCGATGCCTGCAGTCTGGAAGCTAAAGAGGACGGACTCTGCTATCATGACCAGGCGCCGCAGGCAGGCGCTGCCAGCGTGAAAGGGACGCAATAACACATGAAGAAGTTTGTTGGAATCTGGCCGGTGATAGCGCTTGCGCTGCTGATGGCCGCCGGCTGCGGCGGTCAGAAGGCGGCGCCGAAGGGGCAACAGGGCGGCGTCACGGCTCCGGACAGCACCGGGACGCCTAAAGATGCTCCGGCCTCCGACCAGAAGCAGGCCGCGGACGCGAAGAAACCGGGCGATCCTGCTAAGGCCACGGGTAAGCCCGCCGCGCCCGGCGCCAAAGCGGGCGAAGCAAAGAAGCCCGGCGCCCCCGGACGCCCCGCGGGCGCGCCTCCCGGAGCCCCCGTGGCCAAACCCGCCGCCAAAGTGGACATCCCCGTGTATCCCGGAGCAAAACCCGTGGCGGGCAAGGATGGCAAGGGCCCCGGGCCCGGCATGAAAGAATACTCGACGGCGGCGAAGTTCGACGACGTCGTGAAGTGGTATCGCAAGAACTTCAAGGCCCAGGAATCGCCGGTTCATCCGGACGCCAAAGGCAAGATGGCCGCGTTCCGCAGCATCAACGAGAAGACCGGCGATGTGCGGATTGTCAACGTCGCGCAGTTCGACAAGGGCGTGCGCATTGCCATGGCCCAGCTCACGCTGCCGAAAGACGCCGCGGCAAGACTCAAGAATGACAAGGGCGGCCCGCCCGAGATGCCCAAAGACGTGAAGATGGTCCGCGACAAGGACAAGGCGGCGGCGCAGATCGGCATGCCGCTCTACCCGGACGGAGAGCTGAAGAACGGCGTCATCGTGACCCGCGACAAAGTGCCCGACATGCGGCAGATCGGGGTCGAACTGGTCTCCGCCGACAGCCCGAAGAAGGTGTTCGACTGGTACAAGGGCCAGTTGAAGGGCGAGAAGCTGCATGAGGAGAAGTCCGAGAAGGGCGATGCCTTCGCCCTGATGTACGAACACGAGAAGGACCGGACCCTCTACCGCATCATGACGGGCAAGGTGCAGGACGACACGGTGATTCAGCTTGTCCGGATGAAGGTTCCGCCTGGTCCGCCTCCCGGCGGCCCGAGACCGGGAACGCCGCCGAAGGCAAAGCCCTGACGCCGTGAGGTGGCTGCCTGCTGCCGCGGCGCTGCTGCTCGTGTGCGGATGCGCCCCGGCCGAAAAGAAGACGGTGAAAACGCCGGGCGGAAACATCACCATCGAGAAGCAGCGCGGCGGCGCGCGGGTGTCGGCCAGCGGAACGGACGAGATCGTCCAGATACAGCCGGGCGAGGTCATGAAGAAGCTCGACCTCCCGCTCTATCCCGGCGCGCGCGTCGTCGAGGGCTCCCAGTACCATGCAATCAGCAAGAAGCGCGGCGACCAGACCTACAGCGCACGGCTGGAGGCCGCGGCCGCATTCGAGGACGTGAGGGACTGGTATCAGAAGCGGCTCGACACGAAACCGGTCACGGTGAGCGTCGCCGGCAAGCGCACATCTCTTGTCGCAAAGACCGACCACGCAACCGGGAAGACCCGCACGGTGATGCTCTCGGCGAAACGCGATGCAAAAGAGACCGACATCACGCTGATTCTCGTGATAGGGGGAGACGGGGTTGACTAAGTTTGCCTGCACTTGTGAAGGTCTTGCCGTCTTCGACCGCATATCCAGCCTTCTGATATCGGCCGACCGCGACCTGGACAACATCATGGATGCGATCCTGCTGACGACCATGGAGTCCATGGGCGCCGGGCGGGCTTTTATCGCAATGGTGGACTACGAACATGGTGAGCTCGCGGTCCGATACACGTCGGGAAGCGGCTGGAACGAGCCGAACACCCGCCTCAGGCTGAAGGTGTCGCAGGAGTCCGGCCGGGGTATCACCGGCCACGTGGCGGTGACAGGCAAACCGCACCGCACGGGAAACGTTCACGACGACCCCTACTACATCAGCCACTTCAGCGATGTTGTGAGCGAGATTGCGGTGCCTATCTGCGACCGTCACGGGCGCACGCAGGGCGTCATCAACGTCGAGAGTTCGAAGCCCGACGCGTTCGGCGAGGAGCATGAGGCATTCCTGTGCGTAATCGCGAACCTCACCGCCCTTCGCCTGAACGAGGACCTGCAGGCCAAACGCCAGGCGGCGCTCGTGTCCTTCGGACGCGAGATCGGCCGGTTCGCGCGCACGACGGCGCTTCTGCAGAAGGTCATCCGTCTCGTGTCGGAAGCGATCAGCTTTCAGGACTGCTCCATCTTCCTGTTCAACAAAGACCACACCGCCCTCGTGCTGGAAGCATCGCTGGGTGAACTCGGCAAGCACATCAGGGAGGCGCACTACGCTCCTGGCGAAGGGATTACGGGATGGGTGGCGGAGCAGGGCCGGCCGGTGCGGACGAGCGATCCGCGCGCCGATCCGAGATGGCGGGGTCTTCACGAGGAACTGCCGCCGGACAAGGTGGGCGGGCTGATCGCCGCGCCGATTGTCGGGTACGAGCGGGTGCTGGGCGTGCTGCGTGTTCTGCGCAGGCGCAGTGAATACGCCTGGGTGCCGAACAACTTCACCGAGGAAGACGAGGAGTTCGTCACCGCGATGGCGAGCATGCTCGGGGCGATTATTGACAGCGCGGAGTTGGTGAAGCGCCTCATGGAGGTCGAGCGGATGGCCGCCTGGGGCGAGATGTCGGCGCGCTCGGCGCATATGATCGGCAACCGGGTCTTCGCCATCAAGGGAGACCTGAACGAGCTGCGGCATGTGATGGCGCAGGGCTGCGCGCGCGATGCGATGAACCCTCTCATCAACAGCCTGGAGAGGGGCGTGTTCCGGCTCGAAGAGATACTCTCCGAGTTCCGCGAGTTCGTGGTGGCCACCCGTCTCACGACGCAGCCCGTCTCGATCAACGAACTGGTGAGCGACGCCGTGCGCGAAGCGTTCCCGAGGAACACGGACGTGAGGCTCGAGATGGAGCTTGCCCCGGACCTTCCGCCGGTAGAGGCAGACGCCACGAAGCTGCGCCGCTGCTTCTCGGAGCTTGTCGAGAACAGCTTCAACTTCCAGCCGAACCATGGCTTCGTGCGGGTGCGCACCGAGCCAGGGCCGCAGCCGGACAGAGTGCGGGTGCTGTTCGAGGATCACGGCCCCGGAATTCCGGAGGAGAACAAGAAGTCCATCTTCCGCCCGTTTTTCTCGACCCGCTCGAAGGGCATGGGGCTGGGCCTTTCCATTGTGAAGGGCATCGTGGACGCGCATAATGGAACGATTCGCGAGACCGGCGTGCATGGCGAAGGGGCGAGATTCGAGATTGTGTTGCCCGCCGCGGCCGAGACTGAACAGAGCCAGGAGAACTGACACGTGTACAGGATTTTAGTTGTTGACGACGAGGACGCCGTTCGCACCGCGGTGCGGAGGCGCATTGAGCGCGAGGGGTTCGAGGCCGACGAGGCGGAAAACGAGTCCCAGGCAGAAAAGAAGATCAACTCCGCCGAGCCGCCCTACGACGTGGTGGTCACGGACATGGTGATGGACAGCGAGGCGTCGGGCGCGACGGTGCTGAAGGCCGCCGTCAGCCGCGACATCTTCACCGAAGTGATTGTGCTGACAGCCTACGGAAACGTGGCGAACGCCGTCGAGTGCATGAAACTCGGGGCCTTCGACTACGTCGAAAAGAACATCCCCGGCGTGGACGTGTACGATCTGCTCGTGCTCAAAATCGAGCAGGCCGTGCAGCGGCGTCGCTCGTCCATTGGCACAATGCGGCGCGCCGACAGAATCCTCAAGAGCATATCCGAGGACGACGACTAGAAACCGGCGGCGCGCCGGCGGACGAGCGGACGAGTGCTTCTAGATGACGCGCTCGTCCAGGTCTTCCAGGCCCTGATCCAGCCGGTCCAGCCGCTCCAGAAAGTCCCTGTACGTCGCAAAGACAACCGCCTTGGCGAGGGCTCCCTGGTTCTCCGAAACATTGGCCCACGCAACGGTTAGGAGCGCCGCGACCCGCTCCCTGTTCTCCGGGACCTTCTTAGATGTCTGTTCGTTCTCCAAGTCTGCTGCTCCTGATCTGCAATCCACCCGCGCTGCCCCTGCGGCGGGAGGTGTTCTGCGGGAGTATTCGCGGGTTCGCCGCCATTCCCCTGCCAGGCAAAGCGATGAGAGCGCGGGCTACTTCTTCGCGCGCTTGACGCTGCAGCCGAAGGACTTCACTTCGTTCGGCCTGATCTCTTCGCCCGCGAGAAACGCGGTGAGAGCATCGGCGAGGTAGCTCTTCTTCACCGCCGCCGCGTCCCGCGAATCGTCAATGGCCCCGTGGTAGCGGATGATGCCGGACCGGTCCACGAGGAAGGCTTCGGGAGTCACGACCGCCCCGTACAGGTCGGCGACCGTGTTGTTGACGTCAACGAGCACGGGAAAACCGAGCGCCGCTTTTCTGAAGTGCGCGGCGACCTGATCGCGCGACTCGGTCGTGTTCGAGTCTATTGCCACGAAAGCGATGCCCTGCGGCTTGAATCGTGCCGCCAGTGACTTAATCCGCTCCTGATAGGCGCCCGACACGGGGCACTGGGCCGAAACCCAGACCACGACGGCGCCCTTGTTGCCCGACTGAAGATCGCTGAGCGCCACCAAACCGCTTCTGGCCGAGTCCGGGAGGTTGAACAGGGGAGCCTTGCTTCCGGGACGCAGAGTCCTGACCCCTCGCGGGGGCGCGGTGCTTTCGGCTTTGCCGTCACTGCCCGCGCCAAGGTCTTGCAGAAGCGCAACGACATCCGGCCCGTGCGACTGCACGCTCACCGGGTCCAGCCGCCGCGCGATGGCCCCCTCCGGGTTGATGACGAAGGTGACCCGCTTGGCCACGCCCGCCGGCAGCAGCACGCCGTAATCCTTTGCGGCGGTCTTGCCCGTGTCCGCCAGCAGAGTGTGCTTCAGCCCCTCGGCATCACAGAACTTCGCGTGTGAAGCCGAGTCCTGAACGCTGATCGCGAAGACAGCGGCTCCGAGGGCGGTGAGGTCGTCGAGTGAGGCCGTCAGCGAGCGGTTCTGGAGCGTGCATCCGCTCGTCATGTCGGCCGGGTAGAACGCAAGCACTACCCAGCGGCCGCGGTAATCGGCGAGCGAATGGGTCTTGCCGTGCTGATCCGGCAGGGCGAACAGTGGCGCGGTGGCGCCTTCTTCGATCGCGTGAGATCCCCCGGCGAATCCGAGGACGAACGCCGACACAGCAATCGCCAGAACAACGAGACCGAACGGCCACAGGATGCATCCCTTTTTCACGGTGTTCCCTCCAACTTGACGCGTCAGGACTCCGCAGCCAGTCTTGCCGCGGTATACCATGGAACGCGCAGACTCCGCGGGACGTTCCCGGCAACCGGCAGAGATGAGTCTGGTCCGGCAAGAAGGCGCTCCCCCCCCCAGGGAACCGAAACCCGCAAAAACCGTGTCAAAAGTATTGACACCGGCATGTGCCGTGTGCATAATAACCAGAACCGTGCGAAGGGCCGTCAGCGATGAGTTGGCGGCCGGCCAACAGGTCGGTTCCGTCGCGATTTGTCCCGGATTTGCGGTGGAGCTGGTTGCGCGGCCCCGCGGGCAGGCTTTCCATTCTCCTTTCCCTGCCCGCCCCTTTTTCTTCTGCTCTGCTTGCTCGCTGCGCCGGTGTGCGTCAGAGCGAGCTGACGACAACGGGCGTGAGTTGAACTCCGAACACCGACCGGAACACACCGGCCTGCGCCTCGAGCCCCCAGATCTCGAGTTGGCAGTCGGCGCTGCTGCCAATGAGCAGCACGAGCGCGCCCTTGCCCGCATCACCCTTCAAAGCGAGGTCGTCTACAAGCGAAAGATGGCTTCGGTCCAGCGACTCTGACACGCGCAGGATCGCGGAGAGCTGATTGACAACGCCGCGCGCCTGCTCGTCGAGGGCGGCGTAAGCGGGGTGCTTCAGCCGCGGCGGGCTCTTGCGATGATACAGGGCAACGCAGGCGAGAATGCTCTGCTCCCGGTCGTTGAATCCCAGAAGCTCGCTGTTGCGAATGATGTACGCCGAGTGCTGCTGGTGGTTGCTGTGGGAGATGAAGAACCCGGCGTCGTGCAGGTTCGCTGCATGCGACAGCAGTTCGCGCTCCGCGCGTCCCATCCCGTGAAGCCCGAGTTCGCCAAGCTGGTCGAAGAGCGTCAGGCTCAGCCTGCTTACCTGGCGGCAGTGCTCCTCTTCGTACCCGCAGACCCTGGCAAGCTGAAGCACGCTTCGTTCGCGCGGAGTCAGGCCGCGATAGTACGCCCGGGCTTCC
>JAGVUD010000204.1 GCA_019136435.1 Armatimonadota bacterium
AGTCGTGCTGCCCGATGGCCCGGGCGTCCCGGTCAAAACATGGGTGGATGCCAGCGTCGTCGTGGTGGCGCACATCATGCGGTCCGCCCGGCCCCCTTCATTGCCCTTTGTTGCGGGTGATGTCGGTCACCGGTACTTCCTGAACAGAGAGCCGAAGCATCCAGACCCGGGGACGATCCACAAATTCGAGTCTGTGATCGTCAACGGCCAGACAGTGTATATGGACAAGAACAGAAGCGCTTACAGCCTGGTCGCGCAGTTGACTGCGCTTTGCCGGGCATCCGGGCTCTCGCCCGACTTGATCCGCGTCCGCTTGCGCGGCTGACCCGGCCTGCCGCAAGCACCCTTTCGCAAGCCGGGGCGCCGCCCGTTTCCGGCCAGCGCCCCGGTGAGGTTCCCCTTCTCTCGTGCTTACTTCTTCCTAATCAGTCCCAGAAGGCTGAGCGCGCCCGCGGCGAGGGTCAGAAGCGACCCCGGCTCGGGCACCGGGCCGTGGACGGGTCCGGACCCCATCCCGACCGGCATCGCCCAGTTCTCAATTGTCACGGGGACCGTTCCGACGAGCCAGCCCACGTCATGCGACGGGTTCGGGTTGTCGTAACCGAACATCCCCGCCGCGATGGGCGGACCGGTCCATGCCACCATGAACGGGCATGAGCCGGCGGGGCCCATGGACAGCCCGCCGTGCGGGGTCTTCTCGAGCCAGTGCTGGATTGCGCTGGACGGAAGCACCGCCGCACCCCAGCCCGCGGGCATCAGCCAGTTGGCGTAGTTGTTGAAGTTGCCGTCGTCTGTTCCGACATAGAACAGCGAAAAGGCCTGTCCCGTGAGTGACGAGACGTCGTAGGTGTAGAGCCGTGGTCCGGGACCGGTTGACTCGAGTCCGAAGCACATCACCGTCGCCAGACCCTGCGCGCCCGCCGGAACGGTCGTGCAGCCCACAACCGCGACGGCGATTGCGGTGATGAGGAAACGCTTCATCTTTTTCTCCCTCCGTTTCAGGTCGCGCATACGGCCGCTGAAATCCGTGCTGCTTTCGCACCCGGGCGGCCCGTTGCGTCGTCCTGACCCTATTGTATCACGCAGTTTGTGTCCGCGCAGTGAAATACCTGCAAAACTGGTGAAAATACTGGTGCGGAGCCGACCCGGTATTGGCGCCCGGCGTTGACGTCCACACAATCCATCAACGCTTTGCCCGCCCCTCCACTCCGTGATACAATGCCCCATGGCAGGCACGCTGGCCGCCCTGCCTCCAACACGATGAACAAACTCCAGACAGCAGCCCTCACACTTCTGATCGCCCTGACGCTTGCCGCTGCACCGGCGCGCTCCGCCTGTTCCATCGGAGAAGCCAAACGCGATCTTCCCGACGGCGCGATGGCCGAAATACTCGCGGTGAGTGTCACCGCCGTGTTCCCCGGCGGCGTCTACGTGGAGCAGCATGACCGCGTGCAGGGCATCCGCGTTGTAACCGACCAGACCCTCGCTGAGGGTGATGTGGTGGACGTGTACGGGCAGATGCTCACGGATACGAACGGCGAGCGATGCGTGGCGGCGCTTCCCGAGTACCCGATGATCCCCTCCAGCACGCACGCACTCCAGCCCCTGCACATCGGCGCGCGCGCGTTTGTGGGCGGCTCGTTCGGGCTGCAGGAAGGCATGGCCGGTGAAGCCGGCCTGAACACCATCGGCCTGCTCGTCACCGTCAGCGGCCCGGTGTCGGGCTTCGACAGCGCCATACCCGGTAGCTGGTTCGTCATCGGCGGACCCGCCGGGCCCGAGATCAAAATCGTGGCGCCCCAGGAAGTGAAGATAGACAGGGATGCTCAGTATGTCGTGGCAACGGGAATCTGCACGGTCGAAAAGGTGGACGGAGTGATGAAACGGGTGCTGAAGGTCCGGCGGCAGAGTGATATCGTCTCACATCAGTCGTGGGCCGAGGGCAAGGTGCAGTCGCTGACGCTCGATGAGAAGGTGGGGCAGGTGTTCCAGGTTCGCGTGGACGGCAGCACCCTGACGGAAACCGACCGCGCCGTCATTGCGGACAAGCATATTGGAGGCGTGATCTACTTCCAGTGGAACGGCAATCTTAACGACCCCACCGAGGCGGCGCAGCTCAGCAACGACCTCCAGACGGCGGCGCTGGG
>JAGVUD010000518.1 GCA_019136435.1 Armatimonadota bacterium
CGTGTTTCGGCCGTTGTACAACGTCACCCTGAACTTTATTCAGGGCCGACATCTGGAAGCCGTGGGTTCCGGGTCAAGCCCGGAATGACGTGTTTCGGTCGTTGTACAACGTCACCCCGAACTTGATTCAGGGCCCACATCTGGAAGCCGTGGGTTCCGGGTCAAGCCCGGAATGACGTGTTTCGGTCGTTGTACAGCGTCACCCTGAACTTTATTCAGGGCCGACATCTGGAAGCCGTGGGTTCCGGGTCAAGCCCGGAATGACGTGTTTCGGCCGTTGTACAACGTCACCCTGAACTTTATTCAGGGCCGACATCTGGAAGCCGTGGGTTCCGGGTCAAGCCCGGAATGACGTGTTTCGGCCGTTGTACAACGTCACCCTGAACTTGATTCAGGGCCCACCCGGACTGGATTCCGGGTCAAGCCCGGAATGACGTTGCTCGGGCGGCGCCGGACCGTGGATGCCGGACAAAGCCCGCAGTGACGTGGAGACCGCTCCCGCCGTTGTGGTAAAATAACCTCCGCCGGGGCTGGAGGTCTTCTATGCGTTGCTCGCCGCTTTCATCTGCAGTGTTTCTGGCTGCGCTGCTGCTGGCATGTCCGCAGTCGCTCCTGCGCGCGCAGGAGCCGCTCACGGAGCGGCTCGACATCAAGGCCATGCTGGCCGGCGGTCAGGCGGCAGCCAGCGCGTCACCTTACGACATCGGTACCATAGAAGCGGTGTTCGACTTGAGCACCGCCACGCTCCTGCGGTCGGCCAGCGTCAATCCCTGCTTCGTGCAGGTCACCTTCTCAGAGCCCCAGACGCTCTACAGCTTCCGTGCGCTGTTCTCGCACGCCGCCTCCTACCGGTGGAAGGTCGAGTCCGCGGACACGCAGGCAGACATGGACGCGCACACAGGCTCGTGGCGCGAGCTTGTGCCCTGGACCGGCGCCGGGGATATGGTCTTCTCTTCCGGCGCGCCCGCCGCTCCCCGCGCGGCGCGCATCGTGAGGCTCATCGCCGAGCGGCTCGCCGGCGACGATTACGTGCACCTCAACGAGTGGGAAATCCACGGCGCCATCACCCTGCTCGATATCTCAGTTGCGCCCTCCAGCCTCTCCCTGCTGCAGGGACAGACCGGCAAGCTGACAGCAACGGGCGGCACTGCAACGGGCGCCTCGCTCGACCTGAGCACGCGGGTGCAGTGGGTCTCATCCAACCCCGATACCGCCCCGGTGGACAGCTCGGGCCGCGTGACAGCCCAGAGCCCGGGCCAGGCGGACGTCACAGCCAGCCTGGGCGGCCTCTCGGACACCGCCTCTGTTGCGGTGAACCCCGAGCCCTGCGATCTCGATGTCCTGTTCATCGAGCGCAGCCCGCGGTATGACTACGACGCCCCGAAGAACAGGCCGGCGCCGGGCGACCCGGTCGTCTTCACGGCGCACGTCCGAAACTGGGGCAACGGCGACCTCGCATCGGCCGGCTACGAGTGGCGCGTGGACGGCGAGGTGGTTCAGAGCGGATCCATCGCCGGCTTTGCCGCCAGCACGACCCGCGAGATGCAGCTCGGCTGGCTGTGGCAGGATGGAGCGCATACCGTCACCTTCACAACCGATCCCGCCGGGCTGATAGCCGAAGCCAGCGAGGCCAACAACAGCCGCACCGACCGCACCGATGCTCTGGCGGTGGGCTTCTGGGTGGAGCGGTCCCTGTACGACTACTTCCACGCTTTCCAGAGGAACCTGAATGCCGGGTCCAACTCGTGGGAGGACTGGGCCGGGCGCCAGATGGCCTGGCAGAACGAACTCTACGCCTCCGCCGTGTACCCCGGCAGCCCCTCCGGCGTCCTGGACCGGGTCCGCGTCGACAGGATTATCGTCGTGGACGATGGAGCCCTGCCGCTGGCAGGCGGACTCGCGAGCAATACCCCGGACCTGCGCGACAAAACCGTTGACCTGATGTGGGGCTTCCCCTCCTCCCTGCTCGACGGTGCGTTCTACGCCAACACCACCTACGCCAGCGTTGCCAACCCGTTCTACAAAGAGCCCTCGCTTCTCCACGAACTGGGACACGCGCGCTATCTGATAGATTCGTACGGGTTCGACGTGCACAACACCTACAAACCGGCAACCGGGCAGGGGCACGACTCGGTGCAGATTCTC
>JAGVUD010000231.1 GCA_019136435.1 Armatimonadota bacterium
ATGACAGGCGCTTACACGATCAGCGACACCAAGATGGGACCGAGTGGTTCCGCCGATCTCGACGATGACAACGACGCCTGGGAAGCCGGCCTGTGCGGCAATCTGGGCAGCCTGGGCCTCTGGGCCAACTACAAGGACGTCGCGCCGAACTTCTCCGCTCCTGGTGACTGGGGCAGGCTCGGCCGCTGGCAGAACCCTGTGGACATCAAGGGCCCGAGCGTTGGCATGAAGTGGGCGGCCGGCGATCGCTGGAGCCTGTCCGCGAGCGGCTCGTTCTTCGAGTTCGCCGAGGACTCCTTCGCCGAGGTGGATGGCGGCACGTGGGGCTACGGCCCGCTTGACGACTGGAAGGTCGAGACCTACAAGGGCGCCATCAACGTCGCCATCGGCGCGAAGGGCGCTATCGGCCTCGAGGGCGAGTGGGTCAAGTGGAAGCCGACCGGTTCCGGCGGCGACCCGATGGAGACCTACTACACTCTGAGCTACAACCATCTGGTGAGCGACAATGCTAAGCTGCGCCTGCTCTATCAGATCGTTGAGTACAAGGACAAGGATGCCGGTTACCGCAGCCCTTACGGCAGCAGCTACAAGGGTGACGTGGCCGTGGCTCAGGTGTCCATGGACTTCTAGAGTGCCCTGAATCTGCTGACTGGCGGCGCGAGCTGCTGAGAAGCTGATCCGAGCATGACAGGTCTGAGGGGTCCCGGATCTCCTTTTCATCGAGGAGTCTGGGACCCTTTTTTGGCTTTCGGTCGTTCTAACAACATGAAGTCAGTTTTGCAGGAATCCGCTGGCGCGAATCGGGTTTGCGTGCTTTGCCGGCGGTCTAATGCGAGAGACGAAGAGGTAACACAGTGAGCAAGAAGACGAAAGCGATGAGGATTGTGGCCGCGGTGATGGCCGTGGCGGTCGTTGCGGGTATCGGCGCCGTCCAGGTGCGGGCGCTTGATCTCGGCAGCATCATCAAGGTCGGCGGGATCGGTTTCCTCGTGGACCGGTTTGGCCCGCAGATCAACAGCGCCATCAACACCGCGCTCGGAAAGAACAAAGTTGACCCGTACGACGCGACCAAGGTCGTGCCGATTATCAGCATCGGTCGCGGCGGCTACATCGGGGCGGCGCAGGTGCAGGGACCTCAGGATGCGGTGGACACGGTCAAGGCCGTCGGCCAGATCGAGGTCGCATTCGGCAATCGTACATTTCGCATAGAAGCGCTCGTGCCCGTGAACAGCATCAACCCGACGAACATGAGCCGGGTGAAGGGCACCGGCGTGAGCGCGGTGATAGACGTCAAGATATAGCGGCAGGACGCAATCTGTCGAATCCGTCTGCGGGGAGCGCCTTCGGGCGCTCCCTCTCTTTTGGAGTGCGGCACGTCAGTGCCGCTTTTTGTGGCCCCTGGATTGCGTCACGCAAGTGCCGCCTTTTCTGGTCCTCTGGATTGCGTCACGTCAGTGCCGCTTTTACTGTCCCCTGGATTGCGTCACGCAAGTGCCGCTTTTGCTGCCCTCTGGATTGCGTCATGCAAGTGCCGCTCTTACTGTCCCCTGGATTGCGTTACGCAAGTGCCGCTCTTGCTCTCCTCCGGGAGCAAATGCCGCTTTGGCGCAGGGAATCCGGCCCTGCCCGGCCGAACTACTCCTGCAGCAACAGGAGAGGTTTGATTGAGCGTGAGAGATTCCGGGGTTGAGTTTGCCGGGGATGGCGGCGTGTCGAGCATAAGCCTGCCCGTCTCGGGGCGTGTGCTCCGAAGCAGCGGCGGCGACTGGTTGCGCGTTCAGTGGCGAGATGGCGGTTCAGCCAAGTTCAGCGATCTGGCGTGGAAACCTGAACAGGATGGCGTTCTTCGAGGGGCTGTGACCAGGGATCGCGGGCGGGCGCTGGAGGTCCGGGCGGCGCGCTCCGAAGACGCGGACGGCCTCACGCGCCGGGACATCACGCTCACCAACCTGAGCCCGGGTCCTCTGGACGTGTGCGCTGTGCGCCTTCTCGATGTGCGGGAGATGCCGCCCGGCTGGTTCTGTACGCTGCCATTTGGCGGAGGGTGGGCGATCGCGCTGGAGGACTTCCCGGACGGCCGCACCGTTGCTCTTCGCTACCCCGTTCAGGGATCGCTGCAGTGGATCGAACTGTTCTGCGAAAGCGAGGGTATCTCGTTCCAGACCCGCGATCCGGTTCCCTGGCTCAAGGACTTCGAGATCACCCGCGCGAGGCAGGGGCTCTCTGTTTCCGTTGCCCATCGCCACCTCGCAATCGGACAGGGCGAGACGCTGACGCTGCCTCCTGTGCTCCTTGGAGCGCATGCGGGAGACTGGCAGGTGGGCGCTGCGTCGTATGCGGGGTGGCTCAGCGGCGTGATGACGCCTGCCGAAGCGCCGGACTGGCTGCGCAGGTCGCCGGGATGGGCGTGGGTGGGGGGGCGGAACCAGTACTCGGAGAAGCTGGACACCCCGTACCCCGAGTTGCCCGCGCGGTCGGCGGATTTCGCGGCCTCGGGGCTCGAGTGCATCCAGTTCTCGGGGTGGCTGGAGAACGGTCACGACACCCGCTATCCGGACTACGTCGCGGGCGAGAGCTTCGGCGGCGCGCAGGCACTCCGGCAGGCCGCGCGCGACATCCACGCCGCGGGCCGGCGCATGGCGCTCTACACCAACGGCCGCCTGTTCGATCCTCTCTCGGAGACGGCGAAGGAGCATCCCGAATGGAAGTCGTGGGCGGTTGCCGCGCCGGCGGGCCGGACGCTGAAGGAATCCATTGCCGATGAGTTCATCGGGGTCACGACGGACGTCCCGTTGCCGGATTGGGACCCGGACGACGAGATCGCCAAGGAGATCTACGGCCGGGTCGTATTCGCGACCATGTGCCCGTCCGCGCCGGGCTGGCAGCATGAGTACGCCCGCCGACTGGCGCATGCCGCCCGGGAATACGAGGTGGACGGGCTGTATCTGGACCAGGTGCTCGGGGCCGTGGCCGTGCCCTGCTTCTCGCCCGAGCATTCTCACAGCCGCCCGTACGAGTCGTGGCGCGGGTATCACAACCTGCTCCGCCTGGTGCGCGAGCGCGTCAAAGCCGCGCGCCCCGAAGCCTATCTCGCGACCGAAGGCTTCTCCGATATCCTCAGCCAGTACTTCGACCTGGTGCAGTCGCACAACGACTGGCCCGGCCCCTGTCCCGAAGGCGCTTTCGCCTTTCCCGAGATGACGCGGCACGCCGTGCCCTGGCTGATGCAGGCGGCGGGGCCGGTGCGGGAGGGGCGGCTCGAGATGCTCCGGCTTGTCCATGCGGCGGCGAGCGGCATGGATCTCGCCTGTTTCCGCAACCCTCCCGAGGGAGCGTTCTCCGCTGCTATCCGCCTGTTCATGGAGTGGCGCGAGCGGTTCTCGGGCGAGCTGTTCGGAGGCAGGCCGGTTCCGGCGTGGATCGAGGGCTTCCCGGGCAGAAGGGTGACGGCGGTGCTCGGCAGGCGGCTGGTCATCTGTTGCTCGGACATCGCGGGAGAAGGCAAAGCCAGCATGGCCATCCGGGTCGGCACGAGTGGCTGGCGCGTTGCTGACGGCAGGCTGAACTGGGAGTCCGGGTCCGGCAGCGGCATGGTGGACGTCCGTCTTGAAGATGGCGTGATCGGCGCAAGCATCCCGGCGTCTGATATGGCTATCCTGTGGGGAGATGTCGAAAGGATCTGACTTGGACTTCATCAATGAGTTTCGCGACCCGCCGGGTGACTACGGCCCCGTTCCGTTCTGGTTTCTGAACGAGCAGCTGGAAGAAGACCGCCTGCAGTGGCAGGTGCGCGAGATGCGCGACAAGCACGTCTTCGGCGCCGTCATGCACGCCCGCCCCGGCCTCGTGACGCCCTATCTGTCCGAGGAGTGGTTCGAGATGATCGGCCACATCCTCGACGAGTCGTCGCGGCAGGGCATGTTCATGTGGCTCTACGACGAGTACCCGTGGATGAGCGGAATGGCCGAGTACCGCGTGCCCGCCCTGCATCCGGACTACCGCATCCGCGCGCTCGACCGTCTCGAAAAGACGTTCGTCGGTCCCGGCCGGCTCGAGTGGCATTTCGCGCAGGATCTCCCGAAGGGCGCGGGTGATATCATCGCTGCCCTGCATCTGCCCTGCGCTGGCGACGGGCTGCTTGCGCCCGCCCGCGACGTGACGTCCGAGGTCTCGGACGGAGTCCTCGCCCTGCATCTCGATGATGGGCCGCACTACCTGGCGATTCTTTTCGAGCATCTGTCGCACAACCCGTACGGCGACCAGTTCGGGACGCATCCTGTCTCCGACCTGATGAACGAGCAGGCGATGCAGGCTTTTCTCGACCTGACCCACCGCGAGTACGAGCGCCGCTTCCCCGGGCATCTCGGCTCCACCATCACAGCTTCGTTCACCGACGAGCCGCCCTCCGATACCCCGGGCTGGTCCACGCAGTTCCTCGAGCAGTTCCGGCTGCGCAAAGGCTACGACCCTGTGCCGCTTCTGCCCGCGCTCTGGCAGGATTTGGGAGCGCAGACGGGCAAGGTGCGGCTGGACTACTACGACGTAATGGGACAGCTCTACGAGGAGCGCTTCTTCGGCGCAATCGAGAGCTGGTGCGATTCCACCGGTACGGCATCAACGGGGCATCTGCTGCTCGAGGAGACTCTGCCCTTCCACGCCCGCTTCATGGGCGACTACTTCCGCTCCATGCGCCGCCTGCACTATCCGGGCATTGACTACATATTCCCGGGCGCCATTCCGCCCGTCGTCTGCAAGATGGCGGCCTCGGTCGCAAATCTCTATGGCCGCGAGCGCGTCATCAGCGAATGCTTCGCGCTCACCGGGTGGGATTTCACCTTCGAGCGCATGAAATGGATGACCGACTGGCAGCTTGTTCACGGCGTGAACCTGCTCGTGCCGCACGGGTTCTTCTATTCGATCTCCGAAGACGTCCCGATTCCGGAAATACCCGACGATCTCGGCTTTCGCTGGTATGACTGCCCGCCTTCCATGTTCTTCCAGCAGCCGTACTGGGACTACTACAGCGTGTACGCGGACTATCTCCGGCGCGCCTGCTATCTGCTGAGCCAGGGCGAGCACGTCTGCGACATCGCGCTCTACTATCCGATCGAGTCGGTGCAGGCGGAGTTCATTCCCACAAAAGAGTACGCCAACCTCCACGCGTTCGAGATTCCCGGCGCCTGGATGACGGCGGATTACCTCTGGGAGGGAGCGTCCATCGAGCAGACCGACGCGCATTTTCGCGCCGCCGCCAACGGGCTGCGCGAGGGCGGGCTGGACTTCGATGTCGTGGACGATGACTCTCTGCGCGAGGGCGGGGTGCAGGACGGGCATCTTGCCGTACAGCAGAGCAGGCGGTACCGGGCGCTCATCCTCCCCCGGACGCAGTGGATTGCCGTGGACGTGTACCGGGTCATCGAGGCCTTCTGGGAGGAGGGTGGGGTGGTGATCGCTTCGGGCTGCCTGCCCGGGCGCGCCTGTGAAGGGCCCGGGCACGACCGCGTGGTGCAGGCGATCTCCGCGCGCATATTCGGGGACGCCCCTGCGCGCGTTGAGGCGCTGGCAGCTTCCGGCCGCGACAGTGAGATCGCGCCCGACCCTCCCGCGTACTGGCTTTCCCGGCCGGATGAGTCACTGACGCGTCTTCTGCGGTCGCTTGGTTTCGGCGACTTCCACAGCGACTGCCCGGACGTTCACGCGCAGCACCGCCGAATCGGCGGCGCGGACGTGTACTTTCTGGTTCACCACAGCAGCGATCCGTGCCCTCAGGTTCACGTGGCGCTTCGCGGCGCGGGCCAGCCCCTGCTGCTCGACCCTCTCACCGGGGCGGCGCACACTGTGGAGTTCACCGAACGGCCGGGCGAAGATGGCGTGATGCTGCGCCTCTCCTTCGAGCCGCACCAGTCCTGCTTCGTGGTTCTGGGTCCGGAGGCCGACCCTGCCGCCGCCGAGGCCATCCCGATCCCTCCCGTTGACCGCGCGCGCCCACTGTTTCAGATTCCCGGCCCCTGGGATGTGACGCTCGACGGCGGCAGCCGTGACCCGATGCGCGTTCGCGACCTGCCCGCGCGGCCCTCGCTCGACGAGCTTGAGCTTACCCGCCGCTGGGACGATCTGAAGCCGTGGGAGGACCTCGGGCTGGCGCAGTTCTCGGGAGGGGTCACGTACGAGACGGTTTTCGACTTCGGATCAGACCCTCCCGATGACGTCTGGCTCGACCTCGGGGAGGCCGGCATCGCGGCGGAGGTCCACCTGAACGATGTCGCGCTTGGCGTCGCGCTGTGGCGGCCGTACCGGTTCCGCGTCAGCGGCGCGCTGAAGCAGGGCGAGAACAGGCTCAGAGTCCGGGTCGTGAACACGCTCGCGAACTCGATCGCGGCGACCTACGGGGCGGCCGGGGCGGCGACATCCGCCGCCCCGCACCACATCGAGAGCTACGCGCGCTTTGCCCCGGGCAGGCTTCGCTCCGGGCTGATCGGCCCGGTCACTCTGCTCGCGCTCTAGTTCGCGCTCACGCTTCGGCGCAGCCGAGTGCCGTTTCGACGCTGCGCCGCGCGCACTCCGAAATCGCGATGGGGTGGAAGCCCGGAATCGCCGCGTACAGCGTGTCGTTCAGCGGCGCAATCCACTTCTCCGGCAGCCTGCCGTAGCCGTACGCCGCGCCCCAGAGCGAACCCGCCGTCGCCCCGTTGCAGTCCGTGTCCCACCCGCCGGTCACGGCGGCGACAATCGTCTTCTCGAAGTCGTCTCCGCCGAACGCGATGGCGGCGGCAACGAGCGCGGCGTTGTTGTTCGTGTGAACGCCGTCGTAATGTCCCCACCTCTTCCAGAGTTCGTCGTGCAGCTCGTCCAAATCGCCCGCCCGCTTGCCGAGGGCGATCGCCTCGCTGACGTCTTTCGCAAGGCGGCTTGTGGACGGAATGCACTGGAGACCCTGCTCCAGCGCCGCCAGAGCGTCCTCGCACGCGAAAGCGGCGGCGATGGCCGACGCAAAGAGCATTTCGCCGTAGATGCCGTTCTTCACGTGAGACAGCGCGGCATCGCGATAGCCGAACTCGGCCCCGAGAGCTGCCTGCCCCGCCGCGCCGTACGCCCAGCCGTCCGCGCGAATCTGCGCCCCGATCCACTCGCGGAACGGGTTCCGGTGCGTTCGGACGTAGTCCAGCGCGCCGTCGTCCAGCGGCCCCTGCTCCAGCGTGTTCGCGAGATTCCGATACGCCGCGCGCTCCGCGGTGAACGTCTGGCCGATGGGAAGGACGTTCCACCACGCGTGCGCCACGTCCACCGTCGTGAAAGCGGCGCCCTTCTGCTCCAGCACGTGCAGTCCCAGCACCGTGTAGCGGATGTCGTCGTCCGTCTCCATAAAGCGGATGTGCTCGCGCGTCGAGTCCGGGCACCCGATGTCGTACCCCTCGATGACACCCGCGTTTGGCACGTAGAAGTCGAGCGGCCACGCGCCCGCCCCTTTCAGATAGATGCGAATGCCCTGCCATCCCGGCACGCCGTCGCGGCTGTTCATGAACGGCCCGCGCTCGACGGGCTTGCCGAGCGCGCAGGCGGCGCACCGTCCAAACCATGCGCCCCGCATGCGGTCGAGAAGAACTCCGCCGTCCATCTCCGAAGCCCGCACGCCCGCCTTGCCCTGCTTAAGCAGCGGGCTCAGACTCACGATGGTCTCCCAGTCGCTCGGCTCTTCGAATGGGAAGCCCGGCGACACACTCAGCCGCATCAGAGCGTCGTAGGCGGCCTCGATTTCAGCCAGCGCCGACTCCGCGCTCACTCCCCGCACGGCGGCGTCCACCGCCCCGCCGTCCACGCCTTCTTCCTTCCGCTGTCGCCCCTCCTGCATCAGAAGCGAGAACACCCACTTGCTCAGACTCATCTCTCTCAGTTACCCTTCTCCGTCTCAATCCTCAGCCGCATCGTCGCCCGAGCGCCAATGCTGCCCCGGGCGCTCTGCCCGGAAATCTCCAGCGCTCGCACTGCCTGTCCGTGGGCATCGCACACCCACGCCCCGCTCAAACGAACCTCCGGGAGGTTCAGGGTCAGCGCAAACGCCTGCGAAGCGTCCGTCACGTTCCACAAAAGAACAACAGCAGCGTGCGCCGTCCCGGCCGGGCGCACGTCGAACGCGAAGACCCCTTCGCCGTCAACCCGGAAGAAGCCAGCGCCTGCCGCAGGCTCCGTCTCCGCGCCGCTCCCGCCGGCGAAGACGGCCCGCAGCGGGCTCGCGGCTTCCCATCCGAACCGCGTCGCCTCGTCAGCGCCGCCGCCCAGCACCGCCAGCCGGTAGCGGAACCTCAGCGGCCCGTGCGCCGACGCGGGGAAGTTCGTCGTCCAGTAATTGTTGTACAGCCAGCTCATGATGAGTCCGCCGTGGGGCGGAAGCTCGGAGAGCCATTTACCCGTGTTGATCCCGCCGATCTGAAGCATCGGCGCATCGGGCACGGCCAGCGCAACAGACGCGTCCCTGCCGCCCGCGCGCACCCACGACGCCGCGGTGTACCAGTCGCGGGCGCATCCCGGAAGCTGCTCGCGCTCCGCCGTGAACCAGGTCAGCGGCTTGTCGAGCGATACCTCCCAGCCCTCTTCCGCCGCAAGCGGAAACGCCAGGTAGAACGCTTCCGGCTCGCGCGAGGGCAGCTTGTCCATCTCCAGCAGAATCTCGGCGAAACCGAGTTCGCGGAACAGCCGCACGCGCTGTTCCATCCGCGTGACGCCCGGAAGCTCTCCCCGCCGCACGATCTCGCAGAAAACGGCACCCGCGTCCGCGTGCGTCAGCTTCCAGTCTGCCTGTGTCCTGTCGAAACCAAGCCGCGCGAAGCCTCTGTTCGAGCGGCTCACCTCGAGCGCCACGCGTCCATCGTGCGGGTGCTCGTGGATCACGTCCAGCGCGCTCCATCCACCGCGCGCCAGCGCCTCGCGCCCGGTCGGGATGTGCTTCAGCGACTCGATGGTTCCGGTAAGCGGGTGGAACCGGCACTCGAAAGTATCGGTGCCGAGCGCCTCCTGCCGCGACCAGTAGTAGTTTTCGCTCTCCGGGCGGCAGCGGTCGCGCGAGACGTCCCACGCGTGCGCGGGCTCAATCGCATACACCGAGTATCCGCAGGCGGGCACGTCGGCCGCGAAGACAATGTCCACCGCGCCTTCCGATTCGCCCACGAGCTGATGCGGGGCCGGACGCCCGCCGGGGCCGATCAGACGGAACTCGCGTCCGTTCGGCAGCCGGGTAACGTCAACCCGGGCCTGCGCGGCATCGCGGCGGTCCCAGGCGTCCGGGTTCAGAACAACCAGCGCCGGGCCGGGCACTTCTGTGAGCGCCGGATGCGCCGTCGCGTCCTTCCATAGGCGGTCGCTTCGCACGGAGGCTCTGTAAGCATGCGAAGCCTTGCTGGCCCACTGGGCGAGCGAAAGGGGGCTCCACGGCTGGCTGACGCTGGCGGCTGCCCCGAAAGTATGCTCGTCAAACGTCGCCGCCTCGCGCAGGCAGGCGTCCAGCGCCGCGGCCTTCTCCGGAGCGTGGCTGTCGCCCGCAAGTCCCCGAAGCGCCCACACCGTGTCCGCCGCGCGCAGCGTCTGCTGCGAGGACCGGTTCATCGCGACCTCGCGCGGAGCCGTCGCGTTCCCGTCGGCCCACCAGTCCGTCCAGTCGCCGCGCCACACCGGGGCCGGATGCTCCGGCAGCTCGCTCTCCAGCGCGTCGAAAAAGCCGCTCAGAGTTGCCGTCGTCAGCACAGGCGAAGCGTAGCGCTCGTTCCATTCCCGCACGATCTCACACGCCGTCAGACGGGGGCCGCAGTTGTCGGCATACAGCCCCGAGTGCTGCAGGTTCACGCTCTTGTACGGATAGCCGTCGTCAACCAGCCCCCTCAGATGCCGCGGCAGACGCTCCTCCATCACCGGCAGGCCTTCGTGCGCCCCCAGCGCGTTGCCCGCGTGATAGTGCAGGCCGTTCCAGACCAGCACGCGGCTGCCGTCCGGCGACTCCCACCAGAACGGGCGCGGGCAGGGCTCGGGCATTCCGCCGCGATAGCCGTTGATGGCGGTCGCGAAGCGCTCGATGCCCGCCTCGCGCAGAAGCTGCGGAAGGCTCCATCTCCAGCCGTTCACGTCGCAGTTCAGAGCCGTTCTCACGGGGGCTTCCAGCGCCCGGGCCACCTTTCGCGCCCACTCCAGCGACCGCGCCCATTCCGCATGCGAGCACATCTCGGTGAACTGCCACCAGAGCCCGGTCATCTCCACCGTGCCCTCGCGGATGAGTTCTTTCAGCGCCTGCACCTGCTCCGGCGGCGCGCTCTCCAGAAACCGCTCCACGGCCCATGCCGACTCGCACACCCACCGCAGGCGCGCCTCGTCCGGCCAGTCCCGCGTCTGCCGCGCAAGCTCAATCACTTCGTCCAGAAAGCCCGCCTGCCCGCGTGTGGTGTCTTCCTGGAGATCCGTGTAGCCGAGGTCGGTGTGGCTGTGCTGAATCAGATGCACCATCCACGGCCGGACCGGCTCGAGACGGGCCTCGGCGTGCTCGGCCGCGCCGTCCGCTCGCACTTCGAAGGTTACGCTGGCTGCTTCAGGATGGTATGGAGCCCGGACGAGCCAGCACCCTTCCCCCGCCGCGCATGGGCCGAAGGTGTGCGCCGCGCCGCCAGCGGCAGCACTCCGCACCTCCCGAACCGGGTTCGGCAGAACCTGCGACACGCGGCAGATCCGTTCCAGCACGCCATCTCCTCCAGAGTCACGAACTTGAACTGCTCGCCGCCCAGAAGCTCAGTCACCTTCAGATAGTCCGACGGAGCGAATCCGTCCTGCGCGGACGTGTTCCCGCGCGCGTTCGGCACGGCGAAGACCGTCAGAAACACCGGCCGGCAGACGGCGTCCGCCGCGGCCGCGCGAATCGCTTCGGCCATGTCCTCCGGCGTCTTCTCGCTCGCGAAGTAGTGCAGCCTTCCGTCGCGCAGAATCACCGGCGTCCCGGCTTCGGTCATCTTCACCTGAAGCGGCCCGGCGGGCATCACGAAGGCCTTCGTATGCGGGCTCAGCCGGGCGTACGTTTCGTACACCGGCCTCGAGAAGTAGATCCAGCAGTCCATCACCTGCAGGTCGCTGCGCCGCATATACTCGTCCGTCTCGCGGAAGAACTCCTCCGGTTCGGGCATCCAGTTCGGATACGTGTAGCCCGCGCCCGAGCAGCCGCAGTAAAAGTAGTCCTTCTCGCTCATCGAGCTGAAGTAGTACTCCGCCATCCCCGGCGCGATGTCGAGCATCCTCGGCTGGAAACCCCAGTTGACCGGCACCTTGCCCCGGTCCGGGTCGTGCCACGCGCCTCCCTGAAACACCGTGTGGATCTTCATCGCGTCGCCTTCGGTGGTCAGAAAGGCGACATACACCTTGTCTTCCAGCGTGAACGGCTCTTTCGGGTGCGACTTCTGCCGGAACTCCGCCCTGTCTGCCCGCACCTGCGCGTGGAAGCTCAGGTTCGGCGCCTCGGCGCACATTATATAGTTGCTGTTCATCGAGGCCATCCGGCAGTAGTCGTCTTCGGGCTCGCCCCAGCCGTAGATGCCGCAGTTCGGGCCCAGCCTGCCCTGAATCCGCCAGATGCGGCCTGCGTCCTCCCGGAACGCCTCCACCGTGCTGCACCGGTAGATGAACGCCTTCCTCGCCACCGCCAGGTCGAGCGCGTCAATGGACATCCCCGACCAGAGCCGGTCCACGCTGTACGCCATCCCGGGCGCGCAGCGGGGCATCAGTTCTTCGATTGCGTAGTCCAGCGGCGCGAACTCGTCCGTCCACCGCCCGCGCAGATCGTGCTTGACCTCCGCTTCAAGCTTCGCCGCCATCTCCGGCGACACCGGCAACAGGTCCTCCAGCCCCGCCAGCATGCAGGCGACATACAGCGATTGCTCCACCGCCGGGTCGTGTATGACCAGCCCCCGGAAATCGTCCCCGAACCGCTCGATGACCGCCCCCATGTCCGGCAGGGTCTCGAACGCCAGGCCCTTGTGCGCGGCGTAGTAGTCCCGCCAGGCAGCATCCGCCGGAGGCCAGTTCCAGAACTGCGTGTCGTACATCAGACGCGGGCCCCGCCGGTTCACGAGCCCCTGCAGCGCGAGCATCGTGACGACGTCTTTCCAGCCGTTGTCCGGCATCCGGCTGTGACCCTTGTCCGGGTCGTCCCTGCCGTGCGACGGCTTCTCGACCTTTACGGACTCGTCAATCAGGCTGTGAACATCGAACCAGACCGCTGTGTCCGTCATTTTCGCGCCGCCAGCTCTTTGAACGCCTGCGCAATCGGCCGCGGCTTCAGTTCCCGGTCGGCCAGTCCGTACTGCTGTGTCCCCTCGATCGGGAGGTCTGTCACGCACAGGTAGTTCGCCAGCGTCACGTAGCTGTACTCGGGGCTTGCGAGCTTGGTCAGTACGTCGCGCAGCTTCTTCGCCGCATCCTCGCCCTTCGAGTCCGACCAGCCATACTCGGTGATCCAGAGACCCTTCGCGCCGTCGCCGTTCTCTTTCATGACGCGGTAGGTGTCCGATACCGCCTGCCAGTGCAGGGGCTCGCCGTAAGGATGGATCGAGACGGCGTCGAAGCAGCCCTTGCCGCCCGACTGGTAGATGCCTTCGATATACTTGTAGCCTTCCTTCACGCCTTCGTGATAGTCCAGCGCCCCCGCCGCCACAATGCACTTCGGGTTGCCTTCCTTCAGCGACTCGTACGCGATCTTCAGCCACTTCGTGTACACCGCGAACTGGTCGCCGTTCGCGCACCCGTCCTTCACCCACGAGCAGCCGTTCGGTTCATTCCAGAACTGGAACATGTCCACGCGCCCCTTGTAGCGCGCCGCAACCTTGCGGCAGTAGTCCCGGAACTCCTTTTCGCATTCGTCGCGGGGCGGGTTGCGGTATCCCAGCTTCGGATCGGTGCCCTTCGGCAGCGCCCATCCGGGAGTGTTCCCGATGTAGCCGAACTGCTTCAGCCCGCGCTTCTGCGCAGCTTCCACCGCGTGGTCCGGATACGACCAGTCCCACTTGCCCGGCTCCTTCTCGCGGTCCACCCAGTCGAACGAAGCCGATGTCACCGTCCCGCCAAGGCTCTTGAGGAGGTCCATCTGCTTCTCCTCGTAGTCCCACGGGCGATTCAGCCACATCCCCCAGATCATTCCCGCCCCGTAGAGAAGCGGCCTCTTTCGGCTTTCGGTCTTCTTCATCTCAGCGCTCCAGCTCCGCGTCTGCGAGAGCCCCGTCAGCACCGCGGCGCCAGCCGCGGCGGAACCCTTCAGAAAGTCTCGTCTGTCCATGTGTTTCCTCACTTCGGCTTGAGCCTCACCCAGAACTTCTGGCCGAACCGCGTGCGCGCGTCCGCCAGAAACGTGATCAGCACCTTTGTCTCCTCTTTCAGACCGGCCGGGTATATCTCCACGTTCCCGAGCGTCGCCGATCTGTGCCTGCTCAGCGGGCCGGGCAGAGGGTTGACAACGTACGTGTCGCTCTCGGCCACAATGTACACCGACCCCGGCGGCGCGTCATGTCCGGGCTGCGTCACCCATCTCGCCTCGCCGAGGTTAGTGACCCGCAGGCGGGCGATCACGGGCTTGCGCGCGGTAACCGTCACGCTGCCGCCGCTGACGGGTTTCACCCACTTCCCGGCGGCGTCCAGAACCTCCACGCTGTCGAAGAACCCGTCCAGGTATTTTGCCGGATTGTCACCGTTCCAGTCGTTGTTGCCCACCGCCAGGGCGGGACAGGTCTCAGATGTCGTTGCCGTTCCGCCCGTCTTCAGTCCGGGCGTCAGCCCCCGGCGGATGGCGTCCCAGAACTCATCCTTCACTTTGTCGTATATGCCCGCGATGCCGTCCGGGTGCTCGTCGCGGTCGAACTCTATCCAGCTGTCAATCGCCTGCGCGGGCGGGCTGCTCAGGAAGGCTTCGGCGTTATCTCTTATGACGGCCGAGACGGGACGGTCGCTTCCATCCGGGTTGATGATCCCGTAGTCGCTGTTCTCCCCGTACCTGAAGCCGCCGGGATACCACCAGTAGAATACTCCGTCGTATCCGCTTGCCGTCATCATTCTGTAGAAGTCGCGGAAGTACTGCGCCTGGAACTCCAGCCTGCCGGGGTCCGTCCGCTTCGCGCCCGCATCCCACGAACTCACGCCCATCTCCGCCCACATCACGGGCTTGCCCGGCGCCGCCCACCGGATGTACTCGAACTCGAACCAGCCCCTCTTCACCCTGTCCCAGTCGCCGATGCGGCCGTAGGCTTCCGGTTCGATGATGTCCACCGCCGCCGCCAGATACGGGAAGTCGTACGGAATCCGTCCGTCCCAGCGATAGTCCGGGTTGCCCGCCTCCGCCATCCGGAAGCTCACCAGATGGTTCGGGTCCAGTCCGCGCACCAGCGCCCGCGCCCTGCTGTACTTCTCGTAGAGCAGCGTATCGAGGAACCTGCGATACGCCGCGGTCATCTTCCGCCACGGGCCGTCGGTGTCAATCATGTGCGGAAGCGGATTCGTCAGCGCGCCCTTGCTGTCGCGCACAGCGGGCACGCCCCAGTCCTTCTCCGCGTTCTCCACGCTCCTGTAGCGCTGGACGATCCACTCCTCCCAGGCGGCGTCCCATATCCTCCGGTCCTCGTGCGTGTTGAACATCGGCTCCCACGCCAGGTCGTAGGCGAACAGCGTGTCGTCGTCCCACAGCCTGTAGTAGCGGATAATCTTGCTGATCTCGGGCCACAGGAAGTCCATCGGAGTCCCTGGCCGCAGCGACAGGTTGGCCTTCAGCCCCAGCTCGCGGAGCTGCCGCAGCAGGTCGAGCAGGTTCTGGTCCTCCGTCATTCCGCTGTATATGAAGATGCTGACCGAATTGAGGCCGAGGTCCTTCACATGCTCCAGATCGCGCCGGATCACCTCCGGGTCGTACGACCGCGCGCCGACCCAGTGCTCGAAGTACTCCCCGTCTTCCGTGCCGATGCCCGACGACGGCATGTAGTTGACGCCGTGGGCCCTCCACCTCTTGCCGTTCAGCACGAACTCGCCGTTGACGGACTTCACGAAATGCTTCACCTTGGCCGGCCTGTACACGTGCACTTCGTGCGACACCCGGTCAATCACCCGCTCGCCGTCCAGCATCTCGGCGGTCACCGTATAGCCGTTCTCGGGCCACGCCGCCGGTTTCCACGCGGACGAGACCGGCTTTGTCTCGCCGGGCAACAGGTCCACCGTCCACGTCCGCGTCGCGACGGGCGGGGCGTTCCCGGCAGCCACGCTCACGCGCAGAGTCACGCCCTTGCGCTCCATCGCGCCCACGTTAGCGGCCCTCACCCCCAGCTTCAGTTCCTGACCCTCGAAGTAGGTGTAGAAATTCGCTCCGCCGTCCAGAATGAACAGCCCGTCGCGCATCCGCCCGGCGCAACCCCGTATCAGCGCCAGCGCCCCGGGCTCGCCGTACCACTTCGGATCCCCGATGCCGAAGGAGGTCCAGACACCGCCCTTGCACGGTCCGGATGCGCGCACGGTCATGGCCGCGGGCGCTCCGCGCCACTCGCCCGCGCCAGTGCGCGCTTCCAGAAGAGGAATCCAGCGCCAGTCGCGCCCTTTCGCGAAGCCCCCTCCGCGCGGGCGAGGGTGGACGCTGCGCACAACAGCAGGCACGGGGAACTCAGCAACCGCCGCAATCGCCTGATCGCTTCTCGTCGAAAGCGCCTCCGCTCCCGTCACGTCGAACAGCTTGTACGAGGGTGAGAGCGTGTCCAGAGCAGGCGGGGCGAACGAATCCACCACCTCCTGATAGTCCGGGGTCATCTTCGCCGTGCCCACCGGCCCCACCCAGTACTCATGGTCGCCCCCCAGAGTCCCCGTGTGCGTGAACGCCAGCCCGAACGTCAGTTGGCGGGCATTTTGCGGCTTGAACGAATCTCCGCGTCCTCCCCGCTCGGGGACGCTGGTCCAGTAACGGAAGTCCCGCGGCGCAAGCACGAACCTCCGCCATTCCCGCGAGAGGGGTATCACTGCAATCCACCGCGAGCCGTCCCGCTCGGTCCACTCGACCGAGAGCAGCGACGTCCGCGGGCCGCCCTTTGCCGAGAACACCGTGAGCGTGTGGCCTTCGGCGAAGGGCGCTTCCAGCGCGGGCGAACGAAACGTCTCCCATCCGTCCAGGCCGCTCATCTGCACATGCAGCGCGCTGGTTCCCCGCGCCGGGCCTTGCGCCGCGGCCTCGTAGAGCGTCTTCCGCTCGCCCGGGTTGGATGTGCGCTCCCAGCGCTTCACCTCCTCCGCCGAAAACTGCGCCACCGGATGCTCCAGCGGCTGCCCGGCGGCCTGCTTCTGGTACTCGTCCCTGTCCGTCCACTTGCCGCCGTGCCTGATGAGCGCCTGCTGCCAGAGGGGGGCATTCAGCGCCAGGATGTCGCCCCCTTTGCGCGCGAAGCTCTCGAGCGCCGGGGCCGCGGCGCCGGGCAGAACCGCCCCGTTCGGCAGAACGAGCAGGTCAAAACCCGCCGCGCTTAGCGACTCCTCGCTGAGGACCGTCTCCGGCGGGATCTGCTCCACGGCGTATCCGGCCGCGGCTATCTCGCCGCTGATGGCTTCAATAAGACCTGCGTCGTGGTGTGGAAGCCCCGAGAGCACGGCGGCTCGCGGGGGGGCGGCAGGCAGCGCCGGCGCCTGAAGGCACACAAGCGCGCCGAGAACAAGGCTCAGCCTGACAAGAACAATCAGCCCGTCAGGCGGGGCGATATCGGGCCGGGAGAACGGGAGCATGCAGGATTCCTTTCGTCGCTGTCGTCACAGGCCTCTTGTGCACCGCAGTCCGTGTTCCCTGCCAGCAGATTGCGTCCCGGCAGGCCGATCCGCATTCTTCACTGGTAGAAATACCAGTTTCTTCGTTTTGGGCCTCACCATTTTCGGCGCTCGTTCGTTTTGGCACGGATTATGCAACGAAGTGTTATGCAATCGTGACCCTTTGCGTCGGCAGGTACGGGAGCGTCAGACGCCGGGGCCGAAGTTTCGCACGACATCGGGGCGGGGTCTCCCACCCCTGTCACAAAAGAGAGAGCAACGAAAAGGAGAGAGCGACCATGAAAAAACTGGTTCTGCTGTGCGCCGTGCTGGCAATTGCGGGTTCCGCTCAGGCAAACCTGCTC
>JAGVUD010000413.1 GCA_019136435.1 Armatimonadota bacterium
GCTCGGTATGGGTGAACGGGGTCGAAGCGGCTTCGTTCGGCAGCACGCACCTTCCCCTTACGGTGGACATTACGGCGATGACGCGTGAGAGCGGAAACGTGCTGCGGGTGGTGTTCGAGACGCCGCCGCGCTGGCTGGGGCAGTTCGGGTACACGTCGCGGATGACCGCATGGAAGGCGCGGTTCAACTACACGTGGGACTGGGTTGTCCGGCTGGTGCAGATCGGCATGCACGCGCCGGTTGTGCTTGAGGCATCGGACGGGCGCGAGATCGAGCGGCTGGATGTGCGGACCAGCCTCCATTTGCCGCGAACAGGCGAGGTGGAGGCAACAGGCGCGGTTTCGGGGCCGGAGGGATCGGTCGTCCGTCTCGTGCTGGAGAACGATGGCCGCGCGCTCGCCGAGACCGTGGTCTGCACGGGGGAGTTCAATGGCATCGGCGCGCGGATTGCGGGCGTGCCGGTGGAGCCGTGGCAGCCGAACGGGAACGGGGCGCAGCCGCTGTACGGTTTTCACGTGGAGGTGCTTGGCGCGCAGGGGGAACTTCTCGACTCCATGACGCGCCGCGTCGGGTTCAGGCATGTCTGCTGGGAGCCCTGCGAGGGCGCGCCGCCGGAAGCCGACCCGTGGATCTGCGCCGTCAACGGGCAGCCGGTCTTTCTGCAGGGAGTCAACTGGACGCCCATCCGCCCGAACTTCGCCGACCTGACGGAGAATGACTATCGCAAGCGGCTGGAGCTGTACCGGGACATGGGCGTGAACCTGCTTCGCGTGTGGGGAGGGGCGACGCTGGAGAGCGAGTGCTTCTACGACATCTGCGACGAGCTGGGGCTGATGGTGTGGCAGGAGTTCCCGCTGTCGTCGTCGGGAGTCGAGAACCTGCCGCCTTCGGGCGAGGAGCCGGTGAATGAGATGGCGGGCATCGCGGAGTCGTACATCCGGCGGCGGGCTCATCACCCGAGCCTGATCGTCTGGTGCGGCGGCAACGAGTTGCAGGATGCGCGGGCCGTTCCGTGCGACACGTCCTATCCGATGCTTGCGCGCCTGGCCGAGGTGTGCGCAAAGCATGACCCCGGCCGCCGTTTTCTGGCCACGTCTTCGAGCGGGCCGAGATTCTGCGCCGCCAGGGAGGAGTTCGGGAAGGGGGTGCACTGGGACGTGCACGGGCCGTGGAAGTGCGACGGCAGTCTGGAAGACTGGCGGGCGTACTGGGAAGCAGATGACGCGCTGTTCCGCTCGGAAGCGGGCGCGCCGGGCGCCAGCCCGGCCGGGATCATCAGGCAGTATGCCGGTGACTGCGGCGTGATGCCCTGCACGGCGGCCAACCCGCTCTGGCGCAGGGGGTCTTCGTGGTGGATCGAATGGGACAGGTTCGTGAGCGAGACGGGACGCGAGGGCGCGAGTCTCGATGAGTATGTGGAGTGGAGCCAACAGCGGCAGAAGCAGGCACTGGTGATTGCGGCTGATGCGTGCAAGCGGCGTTTCCCGCGCTGCGGAGGGTTCCTGGTGTGGATGGGGCACGACTGCTTCCCGTGCTCGGCGAACACGGCGATTGTTGACTACCACGGCAACCCGAAACCGGCCGCGCCGGGGCTTGCGGAGGTGTTCAGACAGACCACGCCGTGACCGGCGGTGGGAGTTGATGTTGATAGGTCGCAAACAGATTGATGCGGCTTGCCACTCCCGCCGCATAGAAAAGCACCTGCAGGAGCACTGATACTGCAAGATCAGCGCAATGGCTCAGCAGGAGCTTCGCCCTCCCGTGTCCGCTCTCGATACTTCTTCACCCAGCCCCGCAGTTTCCGGACGCTGATCCCCAACTGACGGGCTGCGTCTGGTCAGGTCCTCTCCTCTCCAAAACCACGCGCACCGACTCATCCCGGGGTGTCGGCTGTTTCGGGGGAAGTCCGGTCCGGGCAACGGCCGGGTCGGACGGCATCAAAGAAAGACGAAAAAACGCGCCTTCTGGTCTTGACAGTTCCCGGGTGGCAGTGATAATCATGAGAATGCACATCATGCCATGAGGCGTCCTCTCATGGCATGAGCGCACGGTTAGTCACCACGAAAGCGTGAGGCAAATGCCGGGTCTTTGGATCGAAACCGACAACTGTTGGATGGTTTTCCCGCTGGACAATCGCCC
>JAGVUD010000441.1 GCA_019136435.1 Armatimonadota bacterium
GCAGTATGCCGCGATCAAGGCGGCCAAAAAGGGGCTCCTGGAGTCGTAGCCGTACGAGGAAAAGCTGTGAGTCACCGCAAGCGACAGGAACCGTGGTAGGGTGATATCGAGGCGGTCTCTGACGAGGCCGCCGTCGCTTTGCGGCAACGGGGCATCACAATAAGCCGCCGGGGCGGGTCGCCTCCTTCCCGCCCCGAAGAGGCCCCGTAACGCTCGAACGGAGGTGCGCTGATGGCCCGCAACTGGAGCGAGCAAGAGAAGCTCGAGGCGATCACCTTGGCGCAGGCTATTGGGCCTGCGGGGGCGTCGCAGCAGCTTGGCATATCGAAAAACACCCTGAAGTCGTGGGTGCAGCGGATGCGCGCACGGGGTGCGGGCGCACCCTCTGCACCCCCGGATGCACCCAAAAAAACAGCCGAGTTGGCTGCGGAGGCGACGCAGAGGGCCGTAGAACAAGTGGCCGGGCAGATTGCCCCTATGGTCAGCAAGACGGCCACGCGCATTCTCGATCTAGTTGGCGTCGCGCTCGAGGCGATCGACGCCACCATCGACCGAGGTCCAAATCCAGATGAATCCAACGCTGGTTGGCTGAGATCACTCGTAGGCGTTGTGGCTCAGGGAATCGAAAAGCATCAACTGCTCACGGGCCAGCCTACGTTACGCGAGGCCCATGAGGGGCAGGTGACGCAGAGGTATGAGTACGATATCGAAGCCCGGGTTGAGCAATATGCCGATGTCTATAGACAGCTCGCTGAGCGAATGGTATCAAGGGTGGTTCCCGAAGGCGATGCGCCTGCTCATCGAGAACCCATGGATACCCGCTGACCATCAACCTACACATAAGCAGGCCGAATTCCTGTTGCTGCCCCATATAGAAGCGCTCTACGGTGGCGCAGCTGGCGGCGGAAAGAGCGATGCCCTGCTCATGGGCGCACTTCAGTTTGTGGAAGTACCTGATTACGCGGCGCTGCTTCTCCGTCGCACGTATGCCGATCTCGCCCTGCCGGAGGCGCTTATGGACAGGGCCGCCGGCTGGCTAACGGGAACCGCTGCGAAATGGAGCGAAAAGGACAAGACTTGGCGGTTCCCGAGCGGCGCTACGCTCACATTCGGCTATCTGGAATCGGAGAATGACAAGTACCGTTATCAGAGCGCAGCCTTCCAGTACATTGGATTCGACGAGCTGACACAGTTCACCGAGACCCAGTACCTCTACCTGTTCTCTCGCTTGCGGCGGCGCAGGGGCGTCGATGTGCCGCTGCGCATGCGAGCTGCGTCTAACCCCGGGGGCGCGGGCCATGAGTGGGTGCGCCGGAGATTCATCGACGAAGGTGAGACGCATGACAGGCCGTTCGTACGCGCGGCGCTCGAGGACAACCCGCACCTGGACATCGCCGAGTATGACCGGAGCCTTGCAAAACTCGACCCCGTAACTCGCGCTCAGCTTCGGCGCGGCGACTGGTCCGTGAAGCCTGCCGGCAATCTGTTCAAGCGAGAATGGTTTGAGATCGTGCAGGCTGTGCCGTATGATGTGCGGCGAGCGCGATACTGGGATCTGGCAGCCACGGAACCCAAGCCCGGCAAGGATCCCGACTGGACGGCTGGCGTGAGGATGGCGGAAAAGGCCGGCGTATTCTATGTCGAGGATGTGCGCAGGACGAGGGCCACGCCCATGGGAGTTGAAGCGCTGATTAAGCAAACTGCAGAGCTAGACGGGCGCGATGTGGCAGTCTACATGGAGAGGGAGCCTGGCTCGTCGGGTGTCAACACCATTGATCACTATGCGCGAGAAGTGCTCAAAGGGTTCGCGTTTCGCGGAATTCTGTCCACCGGGTCCAAACAACTCCGCGCGTCCCCTCTCTCATCGGCTGCGGAAGCCGGCAACGTGAAGCTCTTGCGCGGGGCCTGGGTCGGGGAGTTTCTGGACGAGCTGGTGGCGTTCCCGGCGGGCGCTCATGACGATCAAGTGGACGCAGCGTCCGGCGCGCACGAACAGCTGGCGACCCCTACAGCGCGCGGCTACGCCGGCAAACCGATAGGTTGGTGATGTGGATGTCGATCATTGATGTCAAGGCGGGCGATTCGTGGCCGCCGGAAGGACACCGGGAGCGTATCGAGGCATATGCGACATACCGGCT
>JAGVUD010000377.1 GCA_019136435.1 Armatimonadota bacterium
TGCGTCATGCCGATGACGGCGTTCATCGGCGTTCGTATCTCGTGGCTCATGTTCGCAAGGAAGTCCGACTTCGCCCGCGCCGCTGCCTCGGCGGCTTCCTTCGCCGCGAGCAGCTCGATCTCCAGCTTCTTGAAATCGGTAATATCCTGAGTTACGCCGTACATGTCGGTGGCCTTGCCGCTGGCGTCCCTGGCGACATGTCCGAGAGCGTGCATCCACACGATTTGTCCGTCCACCGGCCGCCTGTAGGCGTAGATTGCATCGTAGACCGGGACAGTCCCGGCAACGGCTGCTTCGAAGTTCTCGACAGTCGCCCTCGCCGCCTCGGGATCGCCTTCGGCGACGTGCGCGGCCCATTCGTCCAGGCTGTAGCGGTAGTCCGGACTGGGCAGATCACCATTGATGAGCATCGTTCGCTCCGAGGAGTTGTACCACCCCGTGCCATCGAGCGGTACGTGCCAGTAGCCCGCCTTTGAGAGGTCCAGCGCGCTGTTCGCGAGGAAGTTGATGCGCTGCAGCTCCGCCTCCTGCTGCCTGCGAAGAGTGATGTCGGTGCACATCGCGAATGCGCCGGCCTTCGCGCCCTTCTCGTCGTAGAACGGCGTGGCGTGGAGAAGACAGGGAACCTGGCTGCCGTCCGGCCGGGTGAGGCTTACCTCGTATGAGTCCGCGACGCCAAGCTCTCGACGGGCGATGTGATCCCGGAAGATGCGCTGGTTCTCCTCGTCGGCGAAATCCATGGGTGTCTTCCCGATGATCTCCTCGCGCGGGCGGCCAAGGATCTTGCAAAGCGCATCGTTGACCTCTATGGTGGCCGGAACGTTATCCAGCAACCAGAATCCCTCGTTGGAAGTTGCGAGGATGCTTCGGAGCTTGCGCTCGCTGGCCGCCAGGGCCTCCGTTGCCATCTGTCGCTTGGTGATGTCGGTGAAGTTGATGATCGCGCCGGCGATCTGTCCGTCTCTCAGGATTGGCACCGCCCCATATTCGGCAGCCAGGCCGGAACCGTCGCTGCGCCACAGCGTCTCGTCGTCAACTCGAACCGATTCGCCCCGGACGTAAGCTGCGTAGGCCGGGCACTGCTCTTGAGGGTACTCGCCGCCGCCGGCGCGATGGTGGTGAATCAGAGCGTGCGCGTCCTGCCCGAGCAGCTCGTCAGCAGAGTAACCGAGAAGCTGGCAGGCCGAACGATTGGCCAGGGTGATACGGCCCTGCGCATCGACACCAACGACCGCGGCGACGGCGGCATCGAGGATGCTCCGGAAGTCCGCCTGCTGCTCCGAGCGCAAGGCAAGGCTTGCGGAGACTGCCAGCGCGACCGCCCCCGTGAGAACCCGCAGAGCGGGGCCAAGACGCTCGCTCGGCACAACGGGCAGGCTCTTGAACGCAAGCAGATAAGAGCCCGCGTCGAATCCCTGGTCCGTTGCGCGTTGCAGCAGCTCCTGCTCGTTCGGAGGCTCGAACAGAAATGGGCCCAAACGCACACTCGCGATGTTCTCTCCATCGAGGCTGACGGGCGCCCGCGCGTCGCTGAGGCCGTGCGGGCAGGTGTGAAGCGAGTGACTGCCACTATCGCAAGACTCCCCGGCGCCGGATTGTTCCGGAGGCGCGCAGCAAGGCTCCGTCTTTCCGCTGGCCCCGTGGAAATGCTGGCAGAGCGCGTGCTGGCAGTTGCCCGCGAAGGCTTCGCCGCTGCTGTCCCGAATCTCCGCGCTGACCCCGAACGCCTCGGTGAAATGGCGCAGCAGTTCTTCCGCTCTTGCGCGATCCAGCAGACGGCAGAGCGGCGCGTTCCCTGCGGCCGTGCGGAACAAACCGTCGAGCGCGAAGGCCTCGTTGAATGGATCGGACGTTTCCTTTGCCACGGCGTACCCTCCCTCTGGCGTGTGCCGTCTGCTTGGCACCCACGCTCCTGTCGCGCGGTCATCGTGTGCCTGGCCCTGAGTCTCCGATGTTGTGAAAAGTGTAACAGCTTCCGCTCGCTCGTGCAAACGGCTTCCATTGCCCCCGGCACCCTGACGTCTCGGCGGCGGCCGGCCGGTGCAGGAAAACGGCTGTTGCGCGCGCAAGTGAAGTGTAGTAGCATGGCCATTGTTCTGCTGAGTGTTCGCCGATGCGCGGGCGTCTTCGTGC
>JAGVUD010000103.1 GCA_019136435.1 Armatimonadota bacterium
GACTGAGGCGGGTGTGCAGGGTGTGCAGGGTCCGGAACTTACCTATAGGAAACCTAAATATGAACACTCATAAATATATGCCTATATCGCGAGCTAACCAAAGTCAAAAAGGAGGTAAATAGGGAGAAAATTAGGTTCTCTTAAGGGTAAGTAGACACCCTGCACACCCTGCACACAATCCAGAAGAACAAAGGAGATCATCCTTATGAATCCGCAAGCACTGAAGGCCCGGGTGCAGCGCCTGACGCGGGTGAAACAGCCCGAGACCCGTGTACCTGCCGACGGCGCCAGTCCATTGCCCTGCGACGGCGTCACCTTCCGCCATGCCGCTGCCGGCGCTGCAGCATCCTCCGACGTACCTCCGGGACCTGCGCCTCCCTGCGCCGAAGTACATGCCCTGAAAGCCCGCGTACGGCGTCTGTTTGAAGGTGAAGGGCAGCCGGCCTGCGAGCCGGAGCAACGCATTGACTCACTGTCGGTTAACCTCGAGGAGGTCTTTCTGCCATGAAGCTGCACTTGAACGCGCCTGTGCTCGTGCTCCATTTCGAAACTTCCCAGGGCGGCGACTTCTCCGCCGAGATGCTCCCAATCCCCGTCTATGTCCACGACCCCCGCTTCGCCGTCTGCGGCCTGGCCACCATGCACCCCGATGGCAGGACGGAGTTTCGCGCTGATGCCGGCGCTGCGATCAAGGAGCTGCAACAACGCTTTGGCCAGCACCTCGAGAAGGCCCTGGTTGTGATGCACAATGCCCGCCTCGGCGCTTTTGTCCTGCGGCACAGGTTCGGTGTGAGCCTGCGCAACATCGTCGATACGCTGTCGCTCCTCTATCTGGTGCACGGCCCCGCCCAGCCGGCCGGCCTTGCAGAACTGGCTAAGCTCTACGGCCTGCCCCGCAGACGCCGCCGTGAGCCTGCGAAGGTCTTGCGTACCCCGACCGCCGTGCAGCTGGGTCGGCTCAGCGCATATGCGATCCAGGACGTCGAAACCATCCGTCACCTCTTCGATGCCAACTTCCCCCTCGCCATGCACACGCCGCAGGAGATCACCATCGCAGCGCACACCGTTCGCATGTTTGTCGAGAAGCCCTTCGTGGTCAACGCCAAGGCTGCTGAGGAAGGCAGAACTCTCCTGGAAGAGCACGTCGCCGACCTCGTTGCCGCGACCGGGCACGACCGCGCTGCCGTTGCGGGCAATAAGTCATTCACCAGCCTCATGGGGGCGGCGCTGGCGCGTACGGGAAGGAGCATTCCATTGAAGCCGGGTAAGAAAGGTCCGATACCCGCGTTCGCCGTCAGGGACGAGCCTATGGCCGCGCTTATGAGTGATGACGACGACGTGGTGAAGGGTCTCGCGCAGGCACGCCGGGCAGTGCAGCTGGCACCCTCTCTGGTGGGGCAATTCGGGTTCCTGGAGGCGAGCGCCGCTGCATGTGGCGGTAGCGTCCATTTCGAGCTGATCCCCTGCGGTGCCTGCACCGGCCGCTTCGCGGGCGGCGGCGGTCTCAATATTCAGAATCTCCCCTACCCCAACCGGCTTTTTGGCGAACTGGAGCAGCGTGTGGCGACGCTCCTTCGTAAGGCCATCGGTGCCCACCCCGGGCACGTTCTGGTAAACTCGGACGCCGCCCAGATCGAGGCCAGGGTAGTGGCCTGGCTGGCCCCGGAACCGACGCTCCATCGCGCCTTCTCAGCCGGTGAAGACCCCTACTGCAGTTTTGCATCAGAGGTATTCGGGCGAGAGATCAGGATTCCTGCTGTGGACGCGCCGGACTATGGGGTCATGACGGCCATGCGCGCTGCCGGCAAGACAGCTGTTCTGGCACTGGCCTATGGCATGGGCCCCGAAACGTTCACCGCCCGGCTCAGGCAGTCTGCGGAGGCGCGGGCTCTCTTCGATAATGGCGTACTCACGCCTGAGGTGTGCCGGGATATCGTCGCCGGGTACCGCCAGACGTTCGCAGCCATCCCCGACCTCTGGCACTGCTGTGAGCGCGCGTTCCATGATGCCATCGCCGGTGCACAGTCTACCGTCAGCGGCGTACGCTTCTTCAAGGCAGGCCTGGATGTGCTTGTCGAACTCCCATCAGGACGCCGGCTACGGTACCCGAGGGCCTCCCT
>JAGVUD010000071.1 GCA_019136435.1 Armatimonadota bacterium
ATGTTGGTCCTTGTGCGTCCATGTTGGTCCGTGTCTGGAGCGCGGCGGGCCGCGTGGACGCGGCCCGCGGGGCGGCCGGGGGCAGCCGCAGGCACGGCCGAGACGGCCGTGCCAGTGCGCCTTCGAGCGCGTTTGCATAGCAGGGTGAAAGTCCCTGCCGGAGACACTCCGCGCTCCGTACGGAACTGTGACTGCGTGATCGCGAGATCAGGTGGAGAGCAACAGGAAAGGAACTTCCGGGCCGTAGGATGACGAACCCGTTTCGGTCCGGTGCTGTGGCGAGCCTTCTGGCAGCGTGCGAAGCCCATACCCGCGTGGAGTAATGGCCCCTCCGGATGAGGAGCCGAAGCGCGGGAAGCCTGTCGGGCGAAGGCGGAGTAGATGGCAGAGCAGCGACAGGACAGCACGGGATGGTTGGGGACGGCACGGAAGGACGTGCAGACGCGTGAAGAAGGGAGATCCCGCCGGGGGCAGAGATCCGGCGGGAAGTCAGAGCCCGCGTAGTAGCGGTGAAGCGCCGTAATGGGCGTGGAGCGAAGGCGGGGCAGGAAGATGGATGCGCTATGACCAGCCTGACGGAATCAACCCCACCGACAGTGGCGGCAACGCCTAAGCAAGGTGGAGACGTGCGCGCCCGCTGGGCGTGGACCGAACCGTCGGTCTGGACCGAGCGCATGCTGACGGCTCTCGAGACGGGGGTGAAAGGAGGCAAGTGGTTCAGTTTGATTGACAAGGTCTGGAAGCCGGCGAACCTGGAGTCGGCCTGGCACAAAGTGCGGGCCAACGGGGGCGCCGGCGGCGTGGACCACAAGACGGTGGCACAGTTCGACCGTCGTGCGGCCCAGGAACTGGATGACCTCGGCAGCGCCCTGCGGGAAGGCCGCTACAGCCCCTCCGGGGTCCGGCGGGCCTACATCCCGAAACCGGGCAGCGCCGAGAAACGCCCCCTGGGCATCCCGACAGTACGCGACCGTGTCGTGCAGGCGGCCCTGCGACAGGTGCTTGAACCGATCTACGAGGCGACCTTCGCTCCCACAAGCTACGGCTTTCGTCCGGGGCGGGGATGCCGGGACGCTCTTCGTGAGGTGGCTCGGCATCTGGACGCAGGACACCTGTACATCGTCGATGTGGATATCAGGAAGTACTTCGACAGCATTCCCCACGAGGCGCTCATGGCGCGCGTGGCCGAACAGGTCGCCGACGAGCGCGTGCTGCGGCTGCTGCAGCAGTTCCTGAAGCAGGGCGTGATGGAGCAGGGACAGGTAACCGAGCCGGAAGCAGGCACGCCGCAGGGCGGCGTCATCAGCCCGCTTCTGGCCAATGTCTACCTCAACCCGCTGGACCATCTGCTCGCTGCCCAGGGCTATGCGGCGGTGCGGTACGCGGACGACATGGTGATCCTGTGCCGCACGTTCGCGGAAGCCGAAGCGGCGCTGGACCTGCTCCGTCACTGGGTGACGGCGGCCGGCCTGGAGCTGCATCCGGAAAAGACCCGGATTGTGGACATGACGCAGAACGGGTCCTCCTTCGACTTCCTCGGCTACCGGTTCAAGCGCGTCAGGCGCCGGCTTCTGCGGTTCCCCAGGCCCAAGAGCCTGGCCCGGCTGCGGGATGCGGTCCGGCCGCTGACCCGCCGCACCAATGGCCGCTCCATGGCCGAGACGGTTCGGCAGCTCAACCCGGTTCTGCGCGGCTGGTTCGAGTACTTCCAGCACTCCTATGCCAACGTGTTTCCGTCGGTGGACGGCTGGATCCGTATGCGCCTGCGCTCGATCCTGCGCAAGCGTCACCACCTCCGGGGACGCGGGCGGGGCCTTGACCATCATCGCTGGCCCAATGCCTTCTTTGCGGAGCAAGGGCTGTTCTCGCTTGCCGCAGCCCATGCAGCCGCCTGTCAGTCCGTTCGACGGTGACCCATCGACCGGAGAGCCGGATGCGGGAGAACCGCCCGTCCGGTTCGGAGGGAGGGGCGGGGCAACTCAATGCCCCGTCCCTACCCCTATCCTCCGGCCGGTTCGCGTGGAACATCGCGATGTGGCACGGCGCCCGGGAGGTCCACGGGCGGCGCCGTGGACCTACGTGCCGTGCGCCTGGCAGGGCGCGCCCTGGGATCGCCA
>JAGVUD010000132.1 GCA_019136435.1 Armatimonadota bacterium
CCCGCAGCAACCGCGTTCAGGTTCTATCCGTCCCGCAGACCGTCCCAACGCCAGTCACGCCTCTGCCCCGCCAGTCCGTAAGCCCTCCGGGCAGAACCATTTTGACCCAGCCTCGCAATTCACGCCCCATCGTCCTCACGGAGGGCAGATTCAGACGGGCCTAATGTCCCCGGAGAAGGAGGGAGGCGTGAAGCAATCCACGCCCCATCGTCGCTACCGGTTCGGGGCGCCAGGTTCAGACGGGACGAATGTCCCCGGAGAAGGACAGAGGCGTTAAGCAATTCACGCCCCATCGCCGTATCCCCACGGTTCGGCGGGAGCCTCACCCTCCCGGGGTGAACTCCTCGACTGCGCGCCTGGAGGGCAGGGACGGCTGCGCGCCCGGCACGGTCACGCTCAGCGCCGCCGCCTTGACGGCGAATCGGACCGCGGCCTCGAACCGCTGCCCCTCCGCCAGAGCCACCGCCAGCGCGCCGCAGAACGCGTCCCCGGCGGCTGTCGTGTCAACGGCCCGCACCTTCGGCGAGGGAACTGCAAACGTCGCATCGCTGTCGGCCGCGAGCGCCCCTCTCGATCCGAGGGTCACCACCACGCGCCGGCATCCGGCCCCGAGCAACGCCCGGACGGCATCTTCCGCGTCCAGCCCGCTCTGCCCCGCGAGCCCGGCGGCCTCCGTCTGGTTCGGCACGAGCACATCGGTGATGGCGAGAAGCTCCGGCGGGAGCCCCCCGTCCGGGGCGGGCGCGGGGTTCAGAATCACGAGCGTGCCCGCGTCGCGCGCAATTCTGGCGGCGGCTTCAACTGCATCCAGCGGAATCTCGAGCTGCAGAAGCAGTGCATCGGCATCGCGGATCGCCCCTTCCGCGCTCCGGACGTGCTCCGGGCTGAGCCTCGCGTTGGCGCCGGGGGCTACGGTGATGGCGTTCTCTCCCTTCGCGTCCACTGTGATGAGGGCGATTCCGGACGGGGCATCCGGGTCCAGCGCAATGTGCCGGGTGTCTATGCCCTCAGCCTGGAAGCCCTCCACCGCCGCGCGCCCGAACGAGTCGTCGCCGGCGCACGCGACCATGGTCACGCGCGCTCCCAGCCGCGCCGCCGCCACGGCCTGATTGGCGCCCTTGCCGCCCGGCGCCGTGAAGAACCGGGTGCCCATCACGGTCTCGCCCGGGGCGGGGATGTGCTCGGCCATCGCCACCATGTCGGTGTTCGAGCTGCCGACGACCACGATCTTCGCGCTGATTCCTTCGCTCATTGTCTGCTTCTCCGGGGGCAGTTTAGCCTGCCGCGCGGCGGTCCTGTCAAGCGAAACCGCGCCCGCCGGGGCATCCCTCGCGCTTTGCGGCGGCTTGGTGTAATCTGACGGCGCATGAGACGAAGCGAGCACACGTCAACAGAACCCCACGACGTCATTCTCGCGGAGCGCCTGCGGGTTCTCCTGAACACGTCTTTGCGTCCGGCCTCGGCCGGGCCAGAGGCTCTGGAGGCGGCGCTGGGGCGCGCGCGGTCTCATCTGGTTCGGCAGCTATGCGGCGGCAGCGGCGACGGAAACGAGATCGGCCTGCTCTACCAGCGCCTGCTGATGTGGGAGGCGAGGCCGGGTCCGCACGGCGAAATCCGTGTGCTGAGGAGCGCGCGCGCCCGCAAAGCCGGAGGCGTCTACTACACACCCCGGCGCATCGCAGACGCCATCGCCGCGGCGACGCTTTCGCCGCTGACGGCCGGGGCTTCGCTGGCGGCGCGCTCTCTGCCGGACACGTCGCCGCTCGATGCACTGGCGGAGCCTTTTCTCTTGATCCGCGTGCTCGACCCGGCGATGGGCTGCGGGTCGTTTCTGCTGAGCGCCGCGGAAGTCATCGCCCGCGCCATGCACTCGGAGCCGCGCATCGCCCGGGCGCTCGGGCTGAACGAATGCCGCGCTCTGGCCGCGGAAAACTGTCTCTTCGGGATAGACCTCGACGCGGAGGCCGTGGGGCTCGCCCGCACCGCGCTTTCGCGGGTGAGCGGACGCGGACTGCGGCTCGGCCGCCACCTGAGGACAGGCGACGCCCTGCGCGAGCCGTGGGGCAGTCCGAACGCGTTCGACGCGGTCATCGGCAATCCCCCCTGGGTCTCTTT
>JAGVUD010000300.1 GCA_019136435.1 Armatimonadota bacterium
TCGCTTGGTCCGATGCGGAGGAGCTGTTCCCTCTGCTCTTGCCCGCTGAGCGTCTGTATCATTCTCGTAGCGGCTGGCCCTGTTCGCTCGTTCTGATCGGCAAGGAGGCGTGGCGCCGGTTCGAGGCCGGGGAGATTGCCGAGGCCGACTTCTACTGCGCCGAGGTGCTGCACGCGCGGCTGGCGGCGGCCCGCACCGCACCGTCGACCGTTTCCAGCCGATGAAGACGGATGGCGCAGACTCCGACCTCGCGCCGCCCCATGCGGCGTCGCTTGCGGAGAGCATGCGCGCCTTCGGCTACGATCTGGCTACCGCCTTGGCCGACTTGGCGGACAACAGCCTCTTCGCGGGCGCTAGCCACATCCGCCTCCAATTCCACTGGGACGGGGAACATTCCGCCATCGCGTTGGCCGACGACGGTGCCGGCATGAGCGAGGCCACGCTGGTCGAGTCCATGCGCTTGGGCAGCCGGAACCCCAGCGAACAACGCGACGCCTCCGACCTCGGGCGATTCGGGCTCGGGCTGAAGACGGCGTCGTTCTCCCAGTGCCGGCGTGTGACGGTCTTCACTCGGATGAAAGGCTCGGCGGCACCGGCGATCCGGTGCTGGGATCTCGATCACATTGCGAAGACCGACCGGTGGCAGCTTCTGCGCGAGGCCTCGCCGCGGGCGAAGAAACTCGCGGCCTGCCTTGCCGACCAGCCGTCGGGCACGGTCGTCGTGTGGGAGAATCTCGACCGCTTGGCCGCCGGCACGCGCACCGAGAGCGACGCCGAGCAGGATGCGTTTCTCCGGCAGGCGGACCAGGTCGGAGAGCATTTCGCGATGGTCTTCCACCGGCTCATGGATGGGCACCGACGCGTCGAGTTCGCCCTCAACGGCGTGCCGCTGAAACCGTGGGATCCGTTCCTTGCCGGAGAGGAGGCCACGCAGCGACTGCCGGTAGAGCGGTTGCGCTGCAACGGGCAGCTTGTCGAGGTGGAGGCGTTCGTGCTCCCGCATCTCTCGAAGGTCGCTCCGGCCGTGCACCTGCGGGCGGCCGGGCTGAAGGGCTGGAACGCGCACCAAGGTTTCTACATCTACCGCAACCGTCGACTGCTTGTGGCGGGCGACTGGCTCGGCGTGAAGGGCTGGCGGCAGGAGGAGCACTACAAGCTCGCCCGCATCCGCGTGGACCTGCCCAACGCGCTCGACCACGCGTGGGAGATCGACGTCACCAAGTCGCGGGCCCGGCCGCCGGAGCGGCTGCGGCGGGAGCTCGCGCGCATCGGCGAGTGTGCCCGTGCGATGGCAAAGCGGATCTACTCGTTCCGTGGTGCAAAGCTCATCCCGAAGGAGGGCGAGGAGCGGATCTTCCTCTGGCACCAGAAGGCGAAGCATGGGCGGGTGAGTTACGCGCTCGACCGGGAGCACCCGCTCATCCGCGCCAGCCTTGCCGCCAGCCGGAGCACAGGGGCGCTTTCGGCGCTGCTGCGGTTGATCGAGGAAACGGTTCCCGTCCCGCTCATCAATATCACTGATCGCGAGCAGCCAGATCAGACCAGCGGGCCCTTTGAAACGAACCGGGCTGCCGAGATCGTCGACGTGATGCGCGAGGCATTTGGCGCGTTGACGGGATCGGGGTATTCGACGGCCGAAGCGGTGGCGCGCCTTCGGGCGATGGAGCCGTTCCCGCGGTTTCCGGCAGAGCTACAAGGGTTCCTTGATGATGTGAGCGAATAACCATGAGCACCAACAGCCCCGAGTACCGGACGATTCGCGACATCGCAGTCACGCTCCTCCGCCCAAAGAAGGAACCGACTGGCGATGACGTTCGGTGGGCTGTAGAAATGGCGCTAAGAACCCAGAGCTCCGGTTCGGGATTCGACACCGAAGCGCTCATTGCTGACCTGCGCCACAGTTTCAGTGTCTTCGGTGGAAGCTCCTCCGCCTTGGATGACAATGATCCGCGCGAGCACAAAGAGTGGCTGGCCGAAAAACGTGGCGGCATTTCGTGGCATTTCTGGCACCGGTACGAGACGTGGCTCGAACAGGAGAAGCGCTGGGCGCCAACTGTCATTCGCGGTCTCGATGAGCGAACGGACGAGGTGCTCAAGCGGTTGGAGAATCCGGAG
>JAGVUD010000519.1 GCA_019136435.1 Armatimonadota bacterium
CACATCATTCCGCCGCTCAAGCCGGCGGACAGATACAGCCTCGCGGGCGATCTGTTCGACGGGCATTTCTGCCTGGTTCAGACGAAGGAGTAACCCTTGACTCAGGACGTACTGCTTGCTCTTGGCTTCCTGATGCTTGCAAGCGCGGCCCCGGCCGCCAAAACGGGAGGCGATTACTTCACCGCCGAGCATGTCGCGGCCATCCGGGCGCGCGCGAAACAGCCCGAATACGCCAGAACGCTCGAGCAGACCATCGCCAAAGCCGAGCTGATTGCGGGGCGCTCGGACGAAGAGATCTGGGAGATGATTCCCGATGCCGATCTGCCGCGCGCGCTGAATGTCTGCTTCGGAGTCGGCTGCCCTGTGCACGGAACGGAGATCTTCAGGAAGGGCGGCAACTACCCCTGGATCATGTCGCCTGACCAGCCGTTCAAGGTGAAGTGCCCGGTCGGCGGCGAGGTGTACCCGAGCAACGACTTCGCCACCTACCTCAAGGCCGGGCGCAAAGAGAAGCTCGACACCACGGTCGAGTACGTGGACGACGGCGGCGGGTGGGTGGATGCGGACGGCAAACGCTACTGGTTCGTGGCGCACTACATGTTCTGGGAGCACTGGCGGCACACCATCATTGACGGCATCAGCGCCTGCTATCGCGCCTGGCTCGCGACCGGCGACGAGCGTTACGCGCACAAGACCGGCGTGGCGCTCGCGCGCATCAGCCAGGTCTATCCGCATATGAAGTACGCTGATCAGGCGTATCACAACGGGCGCTACCCGGCGGGAATCAACGGGCGCATTCTCGACTACATCTGGGAGAACTCCACCGTCACTACGTTCGGGCTCGCGTACGATGCGATCTTCCCGACTCTGGCCGCGGACGAATCGCTCAAGAGCTTCGCGGCATCTCGCGGCGTTGGCGATGTCGCCGCCGCCATCGAAAAGGACATCCTGCAGGTCGCCGTTCAGGATATCTTCGAAAAGAAGATCTGGGGCAACAAGTTCGAGCTTGGAAGCCTCTCGACTCTTGCCCTGTGCATCAACAACACCGACCCGTCCCGCGGAGCCACCACCGCGCAGATGGTGGACTGGATTCTCACCGGGCCGGGCGACCTCGAGTTCACGCTCTACAACGGGATTGATCGTGATGGCATCGGCGGCGAGAGTTCGCCCGCGTACTCGTCCATCTGGAACACGCGGCTGGTTCAGGCCGCTGACAACCTTGCGCGCCTGGGGGTGGATATCGTCAACGACCCCCGCTGGCTCAGAATCGCCCGGGGCCCCTCGGAGATGCGCATCCTCGACAGTCTCTGCCCCCGGATCGGCGATCATGGGGGCGGCATCCTCGGCTCTCCCCGGCTTGCGCAGGCGGATCTGTTCGAGTTTGGGGTGCAGCATTTTAAGGATCCTTACAGCGCGAAGATGCTGCTGAAAATGAACCGAACCCCCGATTTGTTCGCGCGGGCCATTCCCGACCGCGACGAGTTGCGCAAGCTCGCAAAGCGCGATCGCTTTGCGGATGCGCCGTTCACTCGTGACATGGGCGGGTACGGGCTGGCCATCCTCGAGCTTGACGACGGCCTGCACAAGCGCTCGGCAACGATGTACTACGGCTGTCCGGGCGCGAGTCACGGACATCTCGACCGCCTGACCATGGCGTATCATCTGGACGGCCGCGACGTCCTGACGGAGCTTGGCTACCCCGCTCACTGGGGGCCGATGGCGGACTGGTGGGTCAAGAACACGCCTTCGCACTACTGCGTGATGATTGACGGCAGGGCGCAGCCCGCGCGCACGGCCGGCTATCTGACAGCTTTTGCCGATCTGAACGGCCTCAAGTTCGCCGAGGCAGAAGCGGCCGCGATGTGGAAGGGCGCCGCGAAGGATTACCGCAGGGCGCTCGCGCTACTCGATACCGGCGAGAAGTCCGCGCTTCTGATAGATGCCTTCGCTGTCGAGGGCGGCTCAATGCACGACTACATCTTCCACGGGCTGCCCTACGGAGAGTTCGCGCCGGATCTCCGCCGCGTGCGCGCGCAGAAAACCGGCACCCTTGCGGGTGAGGATGTCGCGTTCGGCGCCGACCCGGGCGAGGGCCGCGCCGCCGCCGGGTATCAGTACTTCAGGTCTCCATCGTGGTACAAGCCGCAGGATGTCACGCGCCTGAGCTGGCGCGGAGACAACGGGCTCGACATGGACGCCTGGTTCCCCCGCCTGGCGTTCGATGAAGTGATTGTCGCCGATACTCAGCCCCCCGTCACCGGGGCCTATCCCGACACGATGCCTTACATCCTTCTGCGCCGCAGCGGGCAGGACCTCAGCAGCCTGTTTCTCGGGATCGTTGAAACGGGGGACGTGCCCTCGGGTGTCGCGAAAGTGACGCGCCTCACCGCCAGCCATCCGAAAGCGGGCGGAGCGGTGGTGCGCCTCACTTCCGGCGCTGAGTGGCGGATACTCGTCAACCTCAGCGGCGAAGATGTCACATTCGAAGACGGCGCGCGCTCGAGCGCGCGCTTCGCGGCGCTCCTTACGAGTGGCGGCAAGCTGCGCAAGGCTCACCTCATCGGCGCGGGCCGCGTCGAACAACCCGGCTTCCAGGCACTCACCTGCGAGCCTGCGCCGGAGTGGACCGTGTCCTCGGTGGACTACCGCGCCGGAACCGCCCGGATCGCGCGTCCGGACGGCCGCGTGCGCATTCCGAAGAACGGCCTGGTCGTCGTCGCCCGCAACGGAGGCCATTCGGCTTCCTACACCCTGCGCTCGGCGAAGGCCGTGGAGGGCGGAGAGGTGGAGATCAGCTTCGGCGATACGCCGCTTCTCACCGGCCGCTTCCAGGCTTCGTGGGATGCCGCCTCCGGCAAGATCATCTCGAAAGAGCGCACGGGAGGGGTCTACAACCAGTTCGTCGCGAAGCGATTTCCCGGAATGACCGCCGTCAGCGGGAATCTCGCGCACACCGCAACGATCACCGCCTACGACGGTGCCGCGAACACCTTCAGCATAGACCCGGCGCGCGGGCCATCGTTTGGCAACGGCAACGGCGACGGCCGCTCGTACGTATACATCGCCGACATCGCCCCGGGCGTCAGCCTGTCGCCGACGCCCGCAAGGACGATATCGCCGCGCGCCGCGTTCTGAGCCTCTTCCGGACGCTCGTCAGGCCGTGACGATCTTGCGCTTGTCCGGCAGATACTTGAGCTTGCGGCCTGTGACAAGGGCTTTGTAGGCGAGGATGTTGGCGACCGCGTGCTGGTGCCCGGCTTCGACCGGGGCATTGCAGCGTTTTCGCGAGCGCATGCAGTTGATCCAGTTCTCCATGTGCCCTTCCCGGCCTGTCTCCGGCTTGATCTTGATCTCTTCCTTGACGGCTGATGCTTTTGCGCCGCCGGCGCCTGTAATCGTCCACGACTCGTCGCTGAACGTGCCGTTCATGCCGTAGATGCGCGTTCCCAGCATGCTCGCGTTGCCGAGCATCGTCGTGTATTCGCACATGAACCCCTTCGGGTACTCGAGCACCGCGGTCACGGTGTCCTCGTGCTCCCGGCCGTCGTTCCAGATGTAGTGCCCCCCATTCGCGACCGCCGATGTGGGGTAGGGGTCGTCCATGAACCACGAGACCACGTCGAAGAAGTGCACCCCCAGCAGCGCGATCGGGCCGTTGGTGAAGTCCCGGTAGAACTGCCACAGCCGGTACTGCTTCGGGTCGAACCTGCGATACTTCTTGTCCATCAGGAAGCGCCGCCACGCGACGTCCTCTTCCTTCACATCGTCGCAAGGGCGCATCCAGCGCGGGCCGGAGTCGTTCCAGGCAATCTCGATGCGGGTGATCTTCCCTAGAACGCCGCGCTGAATCAGCTTCGAAGCCGCCCCCCACGCGCCCTCGCTGCGTCTCTGAGTGCCCACCTGAACCACGCGTCCTGACTTCTTCACTGCGTCGTAGGCCACGTTCGCGTCTTCCATCTCCGTCGCGAACGGCTTCTCGACGTACGCGTCTTTGCCGGCGGCAACCGCGTCGGCCAGAACACGGGCGTGGGCAAAATCGGGCGGTGCGATGATGACGGCGTCAATATCCTTGCGCGCGAGCAGTTCTTCGTAGTCCGCGAAAGCCGGGCAGTCTTCGCCGTTCCATTCCTTCACCTTCGCCGCCATCTCTTCACGGCGCGGGCGCCAGGTGTCGCAGATCCCGCCGACGCGCACATTGACCTTGCTTTCGAGTCCGTGGACCTGGTTCATCAAATAGCCGCCGCGCCCGCCTGCGCCAATGATTCCCACGCTGATGCGCTCGTTCGCGCCGAACGCGCGGGCAGGCACAACCGTCAGGGCGGCGGCCGCCGCCGCGCCTCTCGCCGTCGTTCCCAGAAACTCTCTTCGTGTCATCTCGCCGTCAGTCATCGTTTCGTGTCTCCGTCCTTGTATTCAGCCGCCATCCGCGCAAGCTCGCTTCTGCCTGCCCGCCCTCGATGTACAAACACCCGATACTTCAACGTCAGCGGCTCGGATTCCTCAATCGTGTAGTCCGGGGCGTTGTTCGTGAATGACGGGCTCAGATACCCGTACTGCCGCAGGCACCATCCATCGGGAAAGTGAGGGTTATCCGGATGCTGGAAGATCGCCGCTCCGTCGAAGCTGTCCTTGCCGCCGAACCGTGCCGAGAAGTCCGCCCACGGATGCGGCGTCTTGTCCTCGTCTCCCGCCAGGAAACCCTCCGGGATGATAATCGTCGTGTCCTCCCTCGGCGCCATGCGAATGCCAAGACCGCTGTAGCCCCGGCCCGACACCCCTATCGCGACAGCAGTGTCCACCGCCCGGAGCGTCAGCTCGAAATCAATGATCCGCCCGCGAATGTCCGACGGCAGCACGGTGAAGCTCACGGTCTCATCCAGCAGCTTCCGCCCGGTGCTGTCCTCGTACCAGCCGTTGTGCACGGTCAGCTTCGCCTGGCCGCCCGTGACCGATGCCCGGTAGCAGCCCTCGAACTTCTGCCGGATGCCCCTCAGAGTCCACAGGTCTTTCGTCACCCCGTCGAACGCGACCTTGAGCCACGTCCAGTTCATCCCGCGATGGTGGTGATGATCGGCCGGGAAGTCGTCGGAGATGATTGTCGTTCCGTCCAGTGCGTAGAGCGGATGCACGTACGTGCTGCGACGGCGGTCTTCCGGTATCCCCGGAGCAAGAATCTCGCCGCACACGTAGCGCATCACCGGGCGGCCGTTTTCGGTGATGGTGATGAAGTCGCCATCTCGGCGGATGTCAAATGCCGGGTCCGCCTCCGCCGCCGCGCACAACACGCAGCCAAGCAGAACCAGCAGAACAACTGCTACTCTCACGAGTTCTCCCCTTTCGCGCCCGCTCCCTGCGAGCCGCCTGGTTATTATAGAGGCTCCGTCCGTCCGTGTGAAGGGCGCCGGCCGCCCCGGGGTGACGCCTGCCGCCCCCCGCCGTATAATGCCACGGCAATCGTGGCTCTCATCACTCTCAGCGGAATACGGAAATCCTTCGGCGCGTACCAGGCGCTCGACGAGGTCAGCTTCACCGTCGGCGCGTCCGAGAAGGTCGCGCTCGTCGGCCCGAACGGCTCGGGCAAGACGACCATCCTGCGCATCATCACCGGCGAAGAGACTCCCGACTCCGGCTCGCTTGCGCTTCTGCCGGGAACGACCGTCGGCTTCATGCGGCAGGAGAGCGAGCTGCCGGGCGAGGGTACGGTTGTTGACGAAGTCTCGGCGGCTTCGGGCGAGGTGAGGCGTCTCGAGCACGAGCTGCGCAGCCTTGAATCCGCGGTCGCGGAGGCGCGGGGGTCAGACCTCGACGAACTGCTCGCGCGCTATGCCGAGGTCCAGCTCGAGTTCGAGCGGCGCGGAGGGTATGCGTTCGAGGCCGAGGTGAAGGCTGCTCTCGGCGGTCTCGGTCTCGGGCCGGAACACTGGGACAAGCCCGTGCGCGTCCTGAGCGGCGGCCAGAAGACCCGCGCGGCGCTCGCGAGGCTGCTCCTTCAGAAGCCCGATGTGCTGCTTCTGGACGAGCCGACCAACCACCTCGACATCGAAGCATGCGAGTGGCTGGAGGGCTTCCTGCCCGCCTTCCCGGGCGCTGTGCTGATCGTTTCGCACGACCGCTATTTCCTCGACCGCGTGGTGACGAAGGTCGTGGACCTCCACGGCGGTGTCACACGCTCGTACCCCGGCAACTACACCGCCTTCGCTCGCCAGAAGTCCGAAGCGCTGAAACGGCAGACCGAGGACTATGAGCGCCAGCGGCAGGAGATCGAGAAGGTCGAAGAGTTCATCCGCCGCAACAAGGCGGGGCAGAACGCGAAACAGGCGCGCGGGCGCGAGAAGATTCTATCCCGTCTGGAGCGTCTGGAGCGCCCCAAAGCAGCCGGCCGCAAGATGGCGCTCAAGATCGAATCCGCCCGCTCAAGCTCGCGCATCGTGCTCGAAACCAGGATGCTTGCGAAATCGTACGGCGCCCGCCGCCTGTTCGCCAGCCTCGACCTCACGCTTGAAGCCGGCGACAGGCTCGGGGTCGTCGGCCCGAACGGCTCGGGCAAGACCACATTCCTGCGCGTCATCCTCGGGCAGGAGACACCGTCGGCGGGGCAGTTCGAGATGGGCTACGGAGTCGAGACGGGCTATTTCGCCCAGGGACTGGACACCCTTGATGACGAGAACACCGTGCTCGACGAGCTTCTCGACGCCGCCGACCTGAAGCCCGCGGAGGCCCGTAATACGCTGGCGGGGTTCCTGTTTCGCGGAGACGACGTTTTCAAGAGCGTGTCGGCTCTCAGCGGCGGCGAGCGCAACAGGCTGTCGCTGTGCAAGCTGATCCAGTCGCGTCCGAACCTGCTGGTCCTCGACGAGCCGACTAACCATCTTGATATTGACGCCCGCGAAGCGCTCGGCGAGGCACTGGCCGCGTACGACGGCACGATCATCCTCACCTCGCACGACCGCTACCTGCTCAACTCGATCGCCTCCCGGATTCTCGAGATATCCGGCGGACAGGCGCGGCTGCATGCGGGCAACTACGATGCCTACGCCGAGCGTGCCCGCGCCCTCAAACCCCGGCCGCCCAGGAGGAAGCCGAAGCCGCCTCCCAAAAACACCCCGCCGAAGCGAAAAGGCCCATCCGCCGCGCAGATCGAAAAGGAGATCGAGTCCGCCGAAGCGCGCCATCAGGAGTTGACGGAGCTTCTGAGCGATCCCGATCTCTACGCCGACCACGAGCGCTCCGCAGCCGCCCTCACCGAGCACACCGAACTTGCGCGGCGCATCGAAGAGCTATACGCCGCCTGGGAAGAGGCGTCCGAAGCCGCCCGCTAGTCTGTTGCTGGCCGTTTCCGGTTGACACTCGAAGGGTGAGACTGCTAAAATCGGTGTGTCCAGGGCACAGGGGGAGGTCCGCCGGATTCTGCTCCGCCTTACCCTGCCCAACGGTCCTGCTTCTATGATTCTGGATGAACGCAAACAGAAGATACTGGCGGCCGTCATTCACGCGCACGTGCGCACCGCCGGGCCAGTCGCCTCCGAACAGGTCACAACCTTCTGCGACCTCGGCGTGAAGTCCGCCACCATCCGCAACGAAATGGCCGAGATGTCCGAGATGGGCTATCTCCGCCAGCCGCATACCAGCGCCGGGCGCATCCCGTCAGACAAGGGCTACCGCTTCTACGTTGACCGCCTGATGCCGCGCGAGACCTGGCCGCTTCCGCGCCAGGCCGAGGAGGCCGAGCATTTCCGCGTTCATTCCGCCGTGGACGACCTTATGGCCGCCACCTGCCGCGTGCTGTCGGCCATCACGAATCTGGTGGCCATGGCAACCGCTCCGTCCGCGGAGACGGTCTCGCTCCAGTGGCTCGACGTGAGGCGCGTCTCGTCTGACAGAGTCGTCATTATGACCCTCTGGTCCAACGGGCAAATCCGGCACTCGTTGCTGCAGTGGCGCTCGGCGGCCACCGATATCGAGCGGGCTGTGCGAGTGGTCGCCCCGCTGGTCACCGGCAAATCTCACGAGACTATCAGCGCCCTGACACTGGACAGCGAGCTGCTTCCCAAGGCGCAGGCGAGCCGGCTCGCATGCGCCTTGCTCGACGTTCTGAAGCAGATCGCCTCCGATGTCGCGAGCCCGGAGGTGTTCGTTGACGGCACAAGCTGCTTCGCGCGGCAGCCGGAGTTCCGCGAGAACCCGGCCATGGAGCTGGTGCTTGCCGTGCTCGAGGAGCACAAGACCCTCGCGCGGGTTCTGGATGCCGCGGCTGTAGGGCCTCAGCCGCAGGTCGTCATCGGCCACGAGAACCCGCTCGAGCCGCTGCGCGAGTGCAGCCTGGTGGCCGTGGAGTATGCTGCCCGAAGCGGCGTTGGAGGAGGCATTGGAGTCTGCGGGCCCACCCGCATGGACTATGCGCGGGTGACGGCCGCTGTGGATTACGTCGCGCGCAGTCTTTCCACCGCACTGTCCGACATCCTGCCGTCCTGATGCCACCCAACGACAGCGCCGGACATCCTTCCCCGCGCGAGCCCGACCCCCGCTACTCGGCCCTGATCTCGAATGCGGCGGCTATTCGCGCCGTAGCCTCCGCTGTCGAGTCAACTCTCGGCCCGAAGGGCCTCAACTGCATGCTCGTTGACAGGGGCGGCGACGTGACCGTAACCAACGACGGCAGCACCATTCTTTCACGCATTGATGCCTCGCACCCCGCCGCGCGCATTCTGGTGCGCGCCGCGCGGTCACAGGACGAGGAGGTCGGCGACGGCACTACGACCACCGCCGTGCTCGCCGCCGCGCTCATCTCGGAGGGGCAGAGCCACGTTCTGCGTGGCGTGCCGGTCTCGATGCTCATCGAAGGGCTGCGGCGCGGCATCGGGGCGGCCGTCGAGTTCGTCGAGTCCCGCGCCATCCGCTGCGAAAGCATCGAGGACGCGGCGCTGGAGTCGGCCGTCAGGGTCGCCGCGCGCGGAGAAGAGCAGATTGCGCGCGCCGTCCTTAACGCCGCGGGGGTGCTGGGGGTGGAACGGCTCACCGATCCGGGTTTCGACCTGCGGCAGTCGCTCGTGCTCGCGCCGGGCGGGCGGACAGAGAGCTTCGCCGGCATAGTGCTGGCACGGGAGCGGCTGAACCGTCAGATGCCTGAAGCGCTCTCGGACGTGACCTGCCTCGTCATCAGCGACGCCCTCGAGCCGGAGGCGGTTGAGACCGAGGCGCTGACAACCGAGCGGGGCTTCTCGGCGTACGTGCAGAATCTGGAGCGTTTCAAGGCGAGTGTGACCGCCCTGGCGGCGACAGGCGTGGGTCTGGTGGCGGTCCAGAAGGGTGTGCACGATATCGCGGAACAGGCGCTCACCGAGGCCGGGTGCATTGTGCTGCGGCGCGTGGGAGTCAGCGATATCGCGCGGCTCGCCGGACATACGGGCGCGCGGGTGCTCAAGAGACAGGCGCTTCTGGACGGGCCTGTTCCCGCCGGCGCATTCGGGCGCGCCGAGTCCGTGGAAACCGACAGCCGCCGCGGACACGTTCTCATTAAGGGAGGCGCGGGAGAGCCGGCCGCGACGGTGCTGGTCGGCGCGGGCACGCGCGAGGTGGCCGAGGAGACGCGGCGGATGGCCGAAGACGCCTGCGGGGCGCTTCAGTCCGCGCTTCGCACGGGGCTTGCTCCGGGAGGAGGCTCTGTCGAACTGGCGGCGGCCAGATCGCTCGACGCCATCCGGGCCGAGATTTCCGGAATGGCGGCGTACGGGTTGGATTGCGTGCGCGAAGCTCTCAGAAAGCCGCTCGCGCAGATTGCGGCGAATGCGGGGTACAATCCGCTGGAGAAAGTGGAGCAAGCCTCGGCCGCGCAGGAGCGCGCGCATTCGTGCAGCATCGGCGTGGACTGCGACAGCGGCGATGCGGCGGACATGCTGGCTCTTGGCGTGCTCGACCCCGTGGGAGTGCGGACGCGCGCGCTGACGACGGCGGGAGAGGTGGCCGAAGCGGTTCTCAGGATTAACACCATCGTTCGAATGAAGGATGCCCCGGACGAAGATGGGCCTTCGAACGTGGATGGCGGAGTTTGACAGGCATATGAGTAAGCATCGGGTGAAGATAACCGACGGTTCGGACGATTTCGGACAGCAAGAAGACACCGTGCAGCCGGAAGCGGCCGAAGAGCCGGCCGCGGAAGACATTGAGGCGCTGAGTGCCGCGCTCCAGGAGGCAACGGCGCGCGCTGACCACGAGCACGACCTGCACCTGCGGGCGGTGGCGGAGTTCCGCAACTTCCGCCGGCGCGAGGCGGAGCGGCAGGACGCTCTGAGGCAGTATGCTTCCCGCGAGCTGGTTCTGAAACTGCTCGCGATTGTGGACGATTTTGAACGGGCGCTGGAGTCCGCCGGACAATCGCACGACTTCGAAGCGCTGTACGAAGGCCTGGGCCTGACCGTGCGCAAGCTCGCGGAGATGCTGGACGCGGAAGGCGTTCGCCCCATCGAAGCGGTCGGCCAG
>JAGVUD010000099.1 GCA_019136435.1 Armatimonadota bacterium
CGCGGGCGCAGGAAGCCTACACGCAGATCTACCCCCTTCTCGCCGAGCGGTTCAGCGATGTGGAAGACCGGACTCTGCGACGCAAGCTTGCGCGTCAGGCGGCGCGCAGCGTCCTTCCGAACGCCACCGAGACGAAGATCGTGATGACCGGCAACTTCCGCGCCTGGCGGCACTTCATCCGGATGCGCGCCAACGAGCATGCCGACGTCGAGATCAGGGCGGTGGCGGTCGATATCTGCAGGCAGCTTCAGGAGGTCTCCCCGGCGGTGTTCGGGGACTACACCATCTCGAAGCTGGGCGACGGCACTGAGATTGCCACCGCGGGCTACGTGTTCGAGTGACCGTGCCCGAAGCGCAGATCATCACCCGCGTCTGCGGCCCGATGGCGAACAACTGCTACGCGCTGGTTGACGCGTCCGCGTCCGTTGCCGCCATCATTGACCCGGGAATCGGCGGAGCGGCGATCCTGGACGATCTGCCGCCCGGCGTCCGTGTCGAGATGGTGTTGCTGACGCACGGGCACTTCGACCATCTTGCGGACGTTGCGGAAGTGATGGAGCGCACTGGCGCGAAGCTGGGCCTTCACCCGGCGGACGAGCCGATCGCGCGGCAGGCGTCCGGTACCGCCCGGCTGTTCGGAATGGAGGTCGCCGGCCCTCCGGCGCCCGATTTCGCGCTGGAGGGTGATCAGGCCCTGCGTCTCGGAACGCTCGATATCAAGGTCCTGCATGTGCCGGGGCATTCGCCGGGCGGGGTGGCCTTTGTGACGGGTCAGACGGCCTTCACCGGCGACACGCTCTTCGCCGGGTCCATAGGGCGCACCGACCTTCCGGGCGGGGATCTCCAGCAGTTGCTCGCCTCCATCCGCAATCAACTTCTTGGTCTGCCAGACGACACGGTTGCACTGCCCGGACACGGCCCGGACACGACAATCGGGCGCGAGCGCAGCGGCAACCCGTTCCTGTTCGGGCTCTAGTCAGACTGCCTTCGCGCCCTCGTCGAGCACGGCCATATAGTTCTCGACCGGCATGTAGTCGGTCAGTGAGTTTCCCGTGCCGAGCGCCCAGTAGCCGTCGCCGAAGCAATCCTCAATCGCCTTTCGGGCGTATGCGCGCAGCTCTTGCTCGCCGGCGCGGCAGATCACGTCCACGTCCAGTCCGCCGAGGGCCGTCACCCGGTCTCCGTACATGCGCTTGAACTCGGCGACCGGCATGATCACGTCTTCGAACGAGTGCTTCGCGTCAATGTGGCAGGTGTCTATCAGGTCGTCGTACACTTCCGCGAGGTTGCCGCAGGAGTGCAGAATGAACGGCTTGCCGGCGGCGTGGGCCGCGTCGGCCATCTCGGTGTATATCGGGAAGACCAGCCGCCTCAGAAGCGGCGGGCTCAGGAATGTGGAGGTCTTGAATCCCAGATCGTCTCCCTGCCTCAGCGCTCCCATTGCCTCGTGCGTCGAAAGTTGCCGCACCGCGCTCGAGTGCAGCTCGCCGATTCTCCGGAACATCTCGTCCACAAGCTCCGGGTCGTCGGCCAGAGCATACGACAGCCCGACGGTGCCCATCATCTGCGACACCCACTCGTACGGCCCGCCGCAAACGCCCCCGACGATCTTCGCCCCGTCCGGAAGCAGCGCGGCGACTTTGTCGAAGTGGCTGAAGTCAATCGGATGGCTCGCGGGCGGCCAGGGGTAGCGCTCGTAGTCTTCGCGATTCAGAATGATCGCCCGCGCTTCGCTTCCTTCGGTGGTTCGTCCATGGCCCTGCGGCATCGGGCAGTTGAGCGATATCTCCATCGGCACGCAGTCGTAGCCCATCCCCAGCCAGAAGTCCACGTACACGCGCCACGTCTCAGTTTCGCCGCCGGGCATCCTGCCGTACGGCTCCCCGGTCCGTCTTTCGATGAAGCCCGCGCTGGCCACGTGCTCGTAGAACGGCAGATGGTCCGGCCTGCCCTCGCGCTTCAACACTTTCAGGAACTGGCTAAAGTCCGGTTGTCTATTGAATCTGACGGTTGCCATGGTATCCTCCGGGTCTTGCACAGCGCGTTCTGAACGTTCCGGGCAGGAAAAGCCGCCCCCGCGGGCAAACAAGAACGCAACCAGTTGCCGCGCCGGCGGCGGAGGTCACACAGAACGCCAATGAACTTCCCAGTCTGCTCTTGCACAATCTTCGCTATGCTCGTCTTTCTGTCCTGCGCCGCCGGGAGCAGGGCGGCTTCGGCGGCGGACTTCTACGTCTCCCCGCGGGGCAATGACGCGTGGACGGGAACAGCCGCCGTGCCGTCCGCTTCGGATGGCCCTTTCGCCACGCTCGAGCGTGCCCGTGTCGCCGTGCGCCAGCTCAAAGAGCGCGAGCCAGACCGGAAGCAGCCTGTGCGGGTGCAGCTTCGCGGCGGAATGTACTACCTCGACCAGACCGTCACGTTCGGGCCGGAAGACGGCGGCAGCGCCGAAGCGACTGTCGTCTACGAAGCGTATCCGGGCGAGGAGCCTGTCCTCAGCGGCGGGTGTCCTGTGAGGGGCTGGCGCGAAAGCGGCGGGCAGTGGACGGTGCGAATCCCCGAGGTGGAGCGCGGCGAGTGGTACTTCTCGCAGCTCTACGTCAACGGCGAGCGCCGCTTCCGCCCGCGCCTTCCGAAGCAGGGATACTACTTTGTCGCCGGCGAAACGCCGCCCACGCAGAAGTCAGCCGGGAAAGGCTGGGACAGCTTCCGGTTCCGGTCGGGAGAGATTGACGCGGACTGGGCGAATCTGAGCGATGTCGAGGGGCTGGTCTTTCATCAGTGGAGCATGTCGCGCCTGCGCATCGAGTCGGTGGACCGCGCATCGCGCGTCGTGACCTTCTCCGGACATTCCCCGTCCACAAGCACGTGGGCTTCCATCGCGAAGAACAACCGCTATCTGCTCGACAACGTCGCTGAAGCCCTCTCCGATCCGGGCGAGTGGTATCTGGACCGCAAGACCGGTGTTCTGACGTACATTCCGCTTGCGGGCGAATATGTCGCGAACGCCAGCGTCATTGCCCCGCGCCTTGAGCGCATCATCGAGATACGCGGCGACGCGGCGGCAAAGAAGCCCGTCAGCGGGCTTGTCTTCCGCGGCCTCACGTTTGCTCACACGCAGTGGAACAACCCGCCCGAGGGCTACGCCTGCTCGCAGGCGGAGGCCGCGCTCGGCGGCGCCATCTCCGCCGCCTACGCGCACGGCTGCCTGTTCGACGGGTGCCGCGTCAGCCACACCGGTGCGTGGGCGCTGGAACTCGGCGCCGGGTGTAAGAACAATCGAGTCGAAAACTGCGTGCTGACCGGCCTCGGCGCGGGCGGAGTGAAGATCGGGCTTCAGGGGTTTCAGGAAGACGAAGACGCCGCCGCCAGCCACAACGCCGTCCGCAACTGCCTCATCGCGCACGGCGGGCGGGTTCACCCGGCCGCGATCGGCGTCTGGATGGGACACTCCCACCACAACCATATCGCTCACAACGAGATCTACGATTTCTACTATACGGGAATCTCCGTCGGGTGGTCGTGGGGATACGGCCGGAGCCAGGCGCACCACAACGTGATGGAGTACAACCACATCCATCAGATCGGACAGAGCGTCCTGAGCGACATGGGCGGCATCTACAGCCTGGGTCTGTCGCCGGGCAGCGTCGAGCGCGGAAACGTCATTCACGACGTCAACAGCTACAGCTACGGGGGGTGGGGCATCTACTTCGACGAGGGAACGACCGGGATGCTGGCCGAGGACAACATCGTCTATCGCTGCAAGACGGGCGGGTTCCACCAGCACTACGGGCGCGAGAACATCGTCCGCAACAACATCTTCGCCCTCGCTCCCACGGCCGGGCAGCTTATACGCACACGCAACGAGGAACATCTCTCGTTCAGCATCGAGGGCAACATCGTTTACTGGAAGGACGCGCCGCTGCTCGGCAGCAACTGGCAGGGCGGCGATCCTCCGCGCTTCGTCCTGAACCGCAACATCTACTGGAATGCTGGCGGCGAGCCCGTCCTGTTCGCCGGAAAGACGCTCGACGAGTGGCGGCAGACCGGGCACGATGCCGAATCCATCGTCGCCGATCCGCGGTTCAAAGACCCGGACAACGGCGATTTCACCCTTCTGCCCGGCTCGCCCGCCGGGAAGATCGGCTTCAAGGCGCTCGATGCCTCACGGGCAGGCCTCAGCCGCGCCCTCGCGTTCCAGGACAAACCCGCGCCGCGAGCTTTCCCGGAGCCGCCGGAAGGGCCTCCGCCCGTGGCGGTTCACGAGGATTTCGAGTATCTGAAACCGGGCGACAGGACGCCGGACGCAACGACCAGCGAAGAGAACGATGTTGCGACGGCGCGGGTCACGGATGAGACAGCGTCCTCCGGGCGTCACTCTCTCAAGTTCACCGATGCCCCCGGCCAGAAGCACGAGTTCAACCCGCACGTCTTCTTCGATCCGAACTTCCGGGAAGGCGTTCTCAAGGGGACGTTCGACCTGAGAGTGGAAGCCGGCGCCGTGCTGTACAACGAGTGGCGCGATGCCAGCAGCCCGTACAACACCGGCCCGGCTCTGTATATCGGCGCGGACGGCAGGGTGCGCGCGGGGCAGCGCGTTCTCGCGGCCATCCCGCACGGCAAGTGGGTGCATTTCGAGATCACTGCCGGCGTCGGAGCGAAGGCCTCAGGGAAATGGAGTCTCACCATGCAGGCGCCGGGGGCCGACCTGATGCGCTTCCAGGATCTGCCCTGCAGTCCGGATTTCCGGACCCTTCGGTGGATGGGATGGACAGCCAACGGAACGCAGTCCGCCGTCTTCTATCTCGACAACATCCACCTGGACCTCGCGAACGAATGAGACGACTCCTTCTGTACTGCTCGGCGGTGCTGTGCGCCGTCCTGTCCGCTGCGGGCGTTTGCCCGGGAGACCAAGCGATGATACCCGATGACTTCCCCCGTTTCGGCGTTCCGGGATACCAGCAGGAGATGGAAGCCCTGCGGCGTCTCTACTGGCTTCACTACCCAACAGCCGGACCGAAGGCCACGCTGTGGGACGAGTGGCTTCCGATGCCCGCGCTGTGGCCGGCCGTTGACAGCACCGGCTCGGCCGTCGCCATGCGGATGCAGTGGAGCGACACGCTTGGGGGGCGCTTCATTGATCGCGATGGGTATGTTTCCACCCACCAGCACGCGTCCATCGCCCACCAGCTCGGCTGGCCGTTCCCGTTCTGGAACCAGGGGCTCGGCGGATACGGATGGCACTTCTCGTTCAAGGACACCGTCGGCCCGCCGTGGCGCGAGGAGAAGCTGAGTACGCCCGAGGGCTGGGCGCCGTCCGGTCTCGATGACGGGGGCATTGGGGACGATGGGTGGGAGCTTGGCCTGAAGCAGCCGCTCGCCACCCTCGCCACTCCCGCGCGGACGATTGAAGCCTTCCAGGCCCCTTTCATACAGATTCGCTGGCGGTCGGATGCGCTGGCGGGCGCGCAGCCGTACCTCGAATGGACAACCAGGGACGCCCCCGGTTTCAGCAGCGCCCGCCGCGTACATTTCGACCCGCCCGAGCCGGGCAAGATGACCTACACCATGGCGCCGATGTACAAACACCCGCGCTGGAAGGGCGACATCACGGGGCTGCGGCTGGGGTTCGGGAATGCGAAGCCCGGGGGAAGTGTCATTGTGCAGGCGTTCTTCACGCAGTACGACACCCGGCACACCATCAACAGCCAGAACTTCATCCGCGGCTGCGCGCACTACTTCAACTGGACGGGTGACCTCAAGTTCCTCCGGGATAACATCAACAGGATGCGCTCGGCGTTGGAGTTTGTGCTCGATGAACACGAGGCGCTTCAGCGCAACATCGTCTTCACCGACTGGGTGGGGCACGACGGGCGCAGCGGCATTGAAATCAAACCCGACGGCAGCAAGGTCATTCGTGGCGGCCGCGGAATCGGCAACAACTACTGGGACATCCTGCCGTTCGGCGGGCACGACTGCTACGCCACCATCCAGTACTACAGCGCCGTTCGCGCGCTTGCGCAGATTGAGCGGGCGATTCAGAACCACCCCGAATGGAGCATCCCGCCGCGCCCGGGGCGCAGAGATGCGCTGTGGCTCGAGAAGCACGCATCAAGCGTCAGGGCCGAGGGCAATCGCCTGTTCTGGGACACTGAGGCTGGTCGTTTTGTCGCCTGCATTGACGCCCGCGGCAAGAAGCACGACTATGGGTACACTTTCCTGAACCTCGAGGCGATCTACTACGGGTTCGCCACCGAACAGAACGCCCGGGCGATTCTGAAGTGGATCAGCGGCGAGCGCATCGTCGAGGGCGACACCTCAACGGGCGCCGACATCTACCACTGGCGCTTCGGCCCCCGGGCGACCACCCGGCGCAACGTGGAGTGGTACGGCTTCGCGTGGGTCTCCCCCGAATCGCTGCCGTTCGGCGGACAGGTGCAGGATGGCGGCGCGGTGTTCGGCTTTTCGTACCACGACCTCATGGCGCGGCTTGCCGTGAAAGGCCCGGACGACGCCTGGGCGCGTCTCAAGGAGGTTCTGGCCTGGTATGCGGAAGTCGAGAAGGCCGGCGGCTACCGCAAGTACTACGAAGGCGCAGAGGACGCCACTCTGCAGGGCGGCGGGACGGCCGGCGGTCTGGGGCTGGATCACGAGTTCTTCGAAAGTGTCCTCGTGCCGCAGGTGATGCTGGCCGGGTTCCTGGGGTTCTCCGCAACGCCGGCAGGTTTCCGCATTGACCCCAAACTGCCGAAGGACTGGCCGGAACTGACCGTTGACCGCATCCGCTGGCGGGGCCTGACGCTCGAAGTGCGAGCCTCGAAGGATTCCATCCGCGTGGAGCGCGAGGGCATCGCTGACGCCCCGGTCGAGGTGCAGATTCCCGCCGGGCGATGGCGCGTCACCTTCGGGGACAGCGGCAATCGCGAGGTTGACGGCCCGGCCGCGGTGCAGTGGGACGCATCGGGGGCGCTCCTGATGGAGAGATCCTGACACGTTTTGAACGGGGGCGGGAAGCGGCGCGATATCAGATAACTTGAGGAGATGAACATGCAGCGAGTTGGACTTCTGCTCCGGGTGAAGCCGGAGAAGCTCGAGGAATACAAGAGGGAGCACACGCAGGTCTGGCCGGAGCTTCAGGCCGAGCTTAAGGCCGCCGGATTCCGGAACTACAGCCTGTGGCTCAGCCCGGAAGGACTGGAGTTCGGGTATCTCGAGTGCGACGACTGGGACGCCGCGTGCGCCTATCTCGCCAAGTCCGAGATTCACGACCGCTGGCAGGAGTACATGTCGAACTTCCTCGACAGCCCGCAGAACGCCGATCAGGGCGGCCAGCCCGTGCAGTTGCTTAAGCAGGTGTTTCTGCTCGAGTAGCGATCCCTGGTCAGTCGGTGCAGCGCGGGGCGGTGAGGTTGTCGAGCACCTCGGCGTCGGCCGGGGGCTCGTAGTTCTGCCACGGGGTGCCGGCCACCCCGATCTCCTCGTCTGTCAGATAGCAGCCGGGGTCCGGCGCCAGCCAGTCGCCCCAGTACCGCTCGGCGCGCACGCGCAGATTGCCGTTGCACATCGGCTTGAAACGGCATCCGCCGCAGCGGCCCTTGAGGCGATCGTAGCGATCCTTCAGAATGTCCATCACGGGGTCGGAGCGGTCGGTCCAGATGTCCCCGAACTTGCGGTCGCGCACGTTTCCGAAGCTGTAGTGCCAGCTGAACTGGTCGGGGTGCACGTGTCCCAGGTTGTCTATGCAGGCGATGGCGATTCCGGACTGGTTGCCGCCGTTCCACTCCAGCATCTGCCGCACTTCTTCCGCTCGCGCCGGGTCGTCGCGCAGCAGCGTCAGATACAGATACGGGTTGTCGGTGTGGTTGTCCACGGTCAGGATGTCCTTCTCGATTCCCCGCGCGTGGAAGTCCTTCGCCGCCTCGAAGATCATGTCCACCACCCGGCGCGTCTCGGCGGGTTCCAGGTCTGTCCTCTGCATCCGGTTGCCGCGCCCGGCGTAGGCGAGATGATAGACGCACAGGCGCGGGATGTCCTCGTCTTCCATCAGCCGGAAGATGTCCCCGAGCTGGTCGCTGTTCAGCTTGTGAATCGTGAATCGCAGGCCCACCCGGATGCCGGCCTGGCGGCAGTGGCGGATGCCCCGGATGGCCTCGTCAAACGCCCCCTGCTTGCCGCGAATCCGGTCGTGACGCTCGCCGATGCCGTCAATGCTGACGCCTACGTAGCTGAAGCCGCGCTCCTGTATCTTTGCTGCGGCCGCGGCATCAATCAGCACCCCGTTCGTCGAAAGCACAGTCCGGATCCCTCTCCCCCGCGCATGCGCTGCCAGTTCCCACAGGTCGGGGCGCATCAGCGGCTCGCCGCCGGAAAAGAGCAGGGTGGGGACGCCAAAGCTCGCCAGGTCGTCAATCAGCGCAAGCCCTTCCTGAGTCGTCAGTTCTCCCTCGTAGTCCTGATCGCGCGAGTCCGCGTAGCAGTGCATGCAGCGCAGATTGCACCGCCGCGTGAAGTTCCACACCACAATCGGCTTCTTGTCCTGAGAGTAGTGCAGAAGATGCGCGGGCATCTGCGATGTCTGCCTGCCGTAGCGCAGAGCATCTCCGGGGGTCGCCGTTCCGCACAGAAGTCTTGTTACACCAAGCATATCGTTCTAGACCTGACTGTAAAGCGTGTCGCGCCGCCGGGGCTCGTACCCCGCGTCGCGGATGATGCGTTCGATCTCGCTGATCGGCATGTCGTAGGACGTTCCCGCCGAACTGACGACGTTCTCTTCGAGCATCGTGCTCCCGAAGTCGTTGACGCCGTACCCGAGCGAGATAGCCCCGATCCTCGCGCCCTGAGTCACCCAGCTTGCCTGGATGCTCGGGACATTGTCCAAAAAAATGCGCGATATGGCGACCGTGCGAAGGTACTCGTAGCCGCCCGTCTTCTTCCCGCCGAGTTCCGTCCCGTCGGGCTGATAGCTCCACGGGATGAACGCGGTGAAACCGCCGGTCTCGTCCTGCAGATCGCGCACGCGCTGAAGGTGTTCGATGCGCTCGGCAAGAGTCTCGACCGAGCCGTACATCATCGTCGCTGTCGTGCGCATCCCGATCTCGTGCGCGTCCCGCATCACGCCCAGCCACTCGTCCGCCGTGTCTTTCCGGGGCGCAATCTCCCCGCGCACCCTGTCCACCAGAATCTCGCCGCCCGCGCCCGGAAGTGATGCCAGCCCCGCGTCGCGCAGCCGCGCCAGCGTTTCCTTCACGCTCAGGCGGGCCATATGCGCGATGTAGCGCACCTCCGACACGGAAAGCGCGTGCAGGTGCGTGGTGGGGAAGCGCTCCCGGATCGAGCTGAACAGGTCTTCGAAGTAGTCGAGCTTCAGTTGCGGGTTCAGTCCGCCCTGCATCAGAAGCTCCGTGCCGCCGAGCGCAACCAGCTCCTCTATCTTCTGGAATATCTGTTCTTTCGTCAGCACATACCCGTCCGGCGACCCCGGCGGGCAGGAGAAGTTGCAGAACCTGCACCGGACCCAGCATACGTTCGTGTAGTTGATGTTGCGTCCGCAGATATACGTCACCACGGGCTCGGGGTGAACCCGCCACCGGACCACGTCCGCGAGCCGCGAAAGCTCCACAAGGCCGGCGCTCTCGTAGAGCCGCAGCGCCTCCGCGGCGGATATCCTGCCGCCCTCCTCGATCTTTTCGATGATGCCCTTCATGCGTCTGCTCCGGCAGGCGCCACGGGGTTGTAGAACGAATCACGCTCCACAGGTTCCCGTCCCGCCTCGCGGATGAGCGCAAGCATCTCCTCGCGCGTCAGTTCCTGATGTGTCGCCGCCACGTCCTCGCGCGTGATCTCGTACTCCATCACCGTGCCGTCGAAATCGTCCGCCCCGTACCAGAGCGCAATCTGTGCCACCGCGGGGCCGATCATCACCCAGAAGCTCTTGATGTGCGGGAAGTTGTCGAGCATTAGCCGCGAGACGGCGATCATCCGCAGGTCCAGCGTGCCGGTCGTCGGGGGGATGCCTTCCAGCTCCGTCCGCTCGGCATGAAACGCGAGCGGAATAAACGCGAGGAAGCCCCCCGTCTCGTCCTGAAGCTCGCGCAGCCTCGTGAAATGCTGAACGCGCTCGGCATTGGTCTCCATGTGTCCGTAGAGCAGCGTCGCGTTCGACTTCAGCCCCTGCCTGTGCGCCTCCCGCGCCGTGTTCAGCCACTGCTCGGCGTCCATCTTGCGCCCGAAAAGCTCCGCGTGCAGCCGCTCCGACATCACCTCCGCGCCGCCGCCCGGCAGCGCGCCGAGCCCGGCATCCATCAGTTCGCGGAGAGTCTCGTCCAGTTCTTTGCCGCCCGCCTCCGCGATCTGCGCCAGCTCGATCATCGTGAACGCTTTCACCGTCGCTTCCGGGCGCGCTTCTTTCACTGTCCGCACAAGGTCCACGTAGTAGCTGTAAGGCAGCGCCGG
>JAGVUD010000359.1 GCA_019136435.1 Armatimonadota bacterium
GGAACAACCGTCAGTTACGGGCGGACATGGACTGCGCGGCGTGACAGCCGCATCGCCACGGTCAGCATCGGCTACGGCGACGGGTTGCCGAGGGCGCTCTCGAACAGAGGCTTCGCTCTGGTGCGAGGGGCTCCCGCGCCCATCGCCGGGCGGATCTGCATGGATGCGGCGATGCTCGATGTGACGGACATTCCGGATGCCGCCTGCGGCGACGACGCAGTCTTCTGGGGGCGCCAGGGCGACGCGGTCCTGCGAATCGAAGATGTGGCGGCCGCCATTGACACGATCCCCTACGAGTTGACCTGCGGGGTTACTGCGCGAGTGCCCCGGGTGTTTGTCTGAAGATTAGGAGCCTGGTATCAATGCCGAACATACCCGCTTGCGCTTCTGCTCTGCTGGTTCTGCTGTTTCTCTGCGTCGCCGCGCCGGGCTCCGCGGATTCCATCAAGAACGGTTATCTGAAGCTCGACTTCGACGGCCCCGTCCTTTCCGCGCTCTCTGTTGACCCCGGCGGTAAGGGCGAGTTCGGCAAGCCTCTGCTCACCAACCTCGCCTTCGGCGCCGGCCTGAGCATGAGCCCCCGGACCTCGCCGTCCGCCGGGCGCTCCTTTGCCGGCAGCGTGAAGGTTGCCGCAATGGACGGGCGCTCCCAGTCGAACAATCCGTTCCTGCTGAAGGCCGGGCATACGCTGGGTGTGCTCTTCACGTCACCGATCGAGGAGATGACGGCCGCTGGCCTGCGCGTTCCTACGTGGAACCATTCGGATGCCGGGGCGACTCTCAGGCTGTACCGGGCCGAGAAGACCGATGACGGTTTCAAAACGGGCGCCCTCGTCGCCCAGCGGCGCGTCACGAACCACCCCGACAACACGTGGATGGAACTCGAACTCGAACCTCAGCCGCCCGGAACGTACTACCTCGAAATGAGCGCTCCGCACAAAGAGATCGGCGTGTGGGGCGATACCGCCGCGCCGCGCGCGGGGGACTCGTTCGCAGACGGCAAACCTGTCGAGGCGAACCTGAACTACCGCTTCAGCGGACACAGGCCTGTGAAGGGCAGTCTCTCATACACGCTCGATGGCGCCACGCTGGGTATCAGCTTTGCCGCCGAAGATGCCGCCGCGGCATTTCCGGTGGCTTCGTTCGAGACCGCCTGGCAGCGCTCCGGCCACGACCTCGCGCCGTCTCCCGTTGACGCCTGCTATAACACGAGCGGGCAATGGATCTACTTGAATCAGCTCAAGCGCCGCCCGCATTCCACCGCCATGCTGCCCTGCGACCAGCTCGTCCTGCGCGCGTTCGACAACTACGAACTGGTCATGGACTTCAGCCGTGGCGCGAAGTTCGACTGGTTCGCAGAACAAGAGGGCCGTCTGCTCTGGAAGGGTGGGGCGCCGGGCATGAAGCTGACTGTCCGTCCCGTTTCCAACGAGCCGCCTTCGTGGGTGCCCGTATTCGAATGCTCCGATGCTCGCCTCGCCCGTCTCACCAACGAATTCTACCTGAGCCACGGCGCAAACTTCGGAGTCGGCACGCACCCCGACTGGAAGGAGTGGCAGGGGCAAATCCTCTCCTGGACCGCCAGCCCGCTCAACTCCACTGTGAAAGATCAGATCGCGCGGGGCTACAAGATGACGGGCGAGGGGTACGTCTACACCTGGGGCAGCGAGATCGGCTGGCCGTTTCCCGCTGCTGACGCGGACGGCGATGGGCTGAACGACTACGACACCCGCCATTTCACCACCAACTCCTGCTTCATTCTGGGGGCGTGGCGTCTCATCTCGTGGACGCGAGACGATGAGTTCACCGCACAGGCGCTGCCACGCATCCGAAGCGCCATGGAGTATCAGCTCAAGCAGCTCAAGGGTGAAGGCGGCGTTCTTGTGACCAACGCAGAAGGCCACACCGGCGCACACGGAGGCATCGGCAGCAACTACTGGGACATCCTCCCGTTCGGGCACAAGGACGCGTTCTCGAACATCTACTTCATAGCCTCGCTCGATGCCATGGCCGGCATCGAGGAGTACGCCGCCCTGCGCGGCATCAAAGCGCCGGACGCGGCGAAGGCGCGCTCTCCGCAGGAATACCGCGCGCTCG
>JAGVUD010000409.1 GCA_019136435.1 Armatimonadota bacterium
ACGACAGGACCGCCGCCTCCGTACACGACCGTGGCGCTGTGCGAGCCGCCTGAGCCGCGCGTGAAGGTGACGGACTCCGCTCCGACTCCCAGCGCGTCCACCATCATCTCGGTCTGATGGACGCCGTAGAAGAACACCCCGCCATACTGCGACTCGATGTCGCACGGCCCCACGAAATCGGCGGCGATGATGGGAGCGAGCTTCTTCCGCGCCTGATGCACGCGGCGGAAGCCCGGCGCGTATCGCACGCACGAGTAGGACGTGACGACGACTTTCTTCTTCTTCGCCAGGCGAAGCAGCTCTTTGCCCTCATCCACAGTGTACGAGAACGGTTTGTCCACGAGCACCGGAATCCCGGCCTCAACCAGCGGAGTGGCGGCGGGGACGTGATACTTCGGGTGCCGGTGGTCTACTATGGCGGCATCTACCTTGCCGATCAGGTCTTCGGGCCTCCTGACGATCTCCGGAATGAGGCAGTCGGCGGCGACTTTCGCTGTGTGCTCTTCCTCTTCGCCCCACAGCGCAACGACCTTCGCGCCCGGCAGCCGCTTCGTGACATTAAGGATTCGGGCAAAGGCCCCGGTGTGGCTGTTTTCGCTTCCGACGATACCGATTCGCAACATGTTGATGATTCCTTATCTGCTACGCGATTGTGACGGGCTGGCCCGTGTCCATGGATTCGAGCGCCGCGAGCGCGATTCGGGCCGCGTCGCGCGCTTCCTGAAGCGTAATGGACGGCTGCTGTCCCGTGCTTGCGCATTCGACGAAATGCCTGATCTCGGCGAGGTACGGGCTCTCGGCGAGCGGGCTTTCCGGAATCTGCACGGCTTCGCCCTCGCCGGGCGCCGCTCTGACCGCAACTTCGAGCGAGGCGCTGTCGCGGCTGGAGTAGTCAATCAGCCCGCCGTCGCCCGCGATCTCGAACCAGGTCTCGAAGCCGGACGGGCGCATCCACGTTCCCTCGACATGCGCAATGCATCCGCTCGCGAAGTTGATGGTCACCAGAGCGTAATCCTGTCCTCGCGGCCTGCCGGGGGCCATTCCCCGCGCAAACACGCGCGTCGCGGGCCCCAGGCACCAGAGCAGCCAGTCGAAATCGTGCACGATCAGGTCGAGCGCAACCCCACCGCTCTGATCGATGTCCGCGTACCACGAAGACTCGCCGCGCGGGAACTTGCCGCCGCGCGATGTGCGCACGACAGCCGGTTTGCCGGCCTTGCCTGCCAGCACCGCGTCCCTGGCCGCCGCGTACTCGGGAAAGAACCGCAGCACATGGGCGACCATAGCGACGCCCGGCGCCCTCTGGGCGGCAGCGATGATGGCATCGCACTCATCAAGCGTCCGCGCCATCGGCTTTTCGAGAAGCAGGTGCTTCCCGGCTTCGAGGGCGGCGATGGCGATGGGGGCGTGCACGGGCGTGGGCGTGCAGACGTCCACCGCATCTATGCCGCCCGATGCCAGCGCTTCGTCCAGCGTCGCGAAGGCCTTTGCCTCGCCGCCGGCCAGAGCCCGCGCCGCCTCGAGGTCGGTGTCAACGACCGCCTCAATCGAGGCGCCCTCTATGGAGCGTATGCACCACGCATGCTTCTTCCCGATGCTTCCCGCGCCCACCAGAGCAAATCTCAGCATGTTCTTCTCCAAGTCGGGCCGCCCGCGCAAGCGCGCGGCCCGGATGTCGTTTCAGGCAAGGATAAGGTAGGGCTGTTCGAGCAACTCCTTGAGCCGCGCCAGATAGGCCGCCGCCGGCGCGCCGTCAATGATGCGATGATCGAACGTCAGGCAGAGGTTCATCACCGGCCGGACAACCACCTCGTGGTTCACCACCACCGGCTGCTCTTTGATGGCGCACACGGCGAGAATGGCCGCCTGCGGCGGATTGATGATGGCGTTGAACTGCTCGATGCCGTACGAGCCCAGGTTCGTGACCGTGAACGTGCCGCCCGCCAGGTCGGCTCCGCCAATCTTCCCCGCCTTTGCGCGTTCGGCCAGGTCGCGAATCTCGGCGCTGATGCTCCACAGCGGCTTCAGGTTGGTGTCACTCACCACCGGCGCCATGAGCCCGTCGGGCAACGCGACCGCCACCGCCACGTTGATGCTGTCGTGAATGCGTATCTCGTTTCCCACGAGCGACGAGTTGAGGATGGGGAAATCCTCGATAGCGCGGGCGGCTGCCTTCACAATGATGTCCGTGTAGCCCAGCTTCACGCCGTAGCGGTCCTGGTAGAGCGGCCGCACCTGCTCGCGCAGGCGGAAGGTCTCGGACATGTCAACGGGTAGAGTGAGGGTAACGGCAATCACCGACCGCGCGGACTTTTCGAGGTTGTCGGCGACGGCTTTGCGGAGGCCGCTGAACGGGATGACCCTGCCGAGCGAAACGCGCGGCGCAAGGGACGCCTGCGGCGCGGTGGGCGCCTGCGGCGCGGTGGCCGCCTCGACATCCGCGCGCTGGATCTTTCCGCCGGGGCCGCTGCCCGCGACAGACGCGAGGTCAACGCCCGCTTCCGCCGCCACCTTCCTGGCAAGCGGGGTGGCGGCGACCGCTTTCTGCTCTTCGATGGCGCGCTGGACGTCCTTCTCGATGATGCGTCCGCCCGGGCCCGAACCTGCCCCGGCGAGCGCGCCGAGGTCGAGGCCCGCATCTTCGGCAAGCTTCCGCGCGCGCGGACTGGCAATGATGCGTCCCCCTTCGGCCGCGGCTGGCTTTGGAGTCTCAACAGCGGCAGGCGCGGCGGAGCCGCCCGCGGCGGGCTCCTTCGCGGCGGGAGCCGGAGGCTCCGCGGCGCCGCCCTCCGAGAGCAGGGCGTCAATGTTCTCGCCGGGCGACCCGATGATCGCGATGAGGCCCTTCACGGGAACGGTCTGGTCGGGCTGGGCGACGATCTTGAGAAGCGTGCCCGCCGCAGGTGACTCCACCTCCATGTTGGCCTTGTCCGTCATCACTTCGAGGAGGGGCTCTTCCTTCTCGACCGTTTCGCCCTCCTTCTTGAACCACTTGATGATCGTGCCTTCTTCCATGGTCTGTCCAAGAAGAGGGAGAGTCACTTTTTCCGCCATGCTGATCCTCCCGGTCCGCGCTGGCGCGGGCCGCTGATTGTTATCTAAAACTACTTTATTCTATCTGCTTCGAGCCGGCCTCTGGCAAGGCGGCCTCCGGGTGTATTCGCCGGAAGCGGGGCGGTTTCCTGTCCGGCGCGCATGCGTGATATACTTACCAGGACATAAAACCCCGGCGCTCTATCCCAAAAAGGACTGCTTGAACACATTGAGACACTTCACCACCTTCATACTGGCCATACTGCTCGCGTCATCCGTCCAGGCTGCGACCGTTGAAGAACTCGTCAGTCAGGTCAATCAGACGCGGCTCAAGATGTATCACGACATAATCGAGGACTGCGGGCTGGGCCTGTACGGCGGCTCGGCATACAATAATGGCTCGCGGAGCCGCTACTGGACAACGCCTCCCAATGTTGGCAACCGCGAGGCGCAGCTCTATATGAGTGACGTGCTCATGCAGAACCCGCGGCTCATCGTCACCTCCGGAGTGGGACAATACGAGAACGTAATCGCCGAGTTGCCCGGACTCGACCCGGCGAGAAAAGACGAAGTCTACGTCATCTCGGGCCATTTTGACACGACAGGCAGCTACAACCGTCCCGGCGGCGACGACAACGCGAGCGGCGCAGCGGGCGTCCTGGAAGCCGCCAAGGTGATGAGCCAGTACTACTTCGCGGCGACCATTCACTTTGTCGGGTTCAACGCCGAGGAAGGTATCCACGGAGGAAGCCTCGACTACGTCGCCGCTCTTTCCACCGAGCAGAGGCGCCGCACGCGCAACCTCAACATGGACATGATCCTGCACGGCAGGGACGACCGGTCGGGGCACACCAGCGACCCTTACGATATAGACCTCTGGACAAGCCTGACCGACCCCGCGCAGCTCGAATGGATGCACACCTTCCGGACGGCGGCGAACACCTACGTCCCCAGCCTGCTCGTTGATCTTAGCCCGGACGACAGAGGATCGAGCGATCACCAGTCGTTCTATCTGGCGGGGATGCCCGCCTTCACGCTCATCGAGTTCGACGTGCCCGCCTGGCAGGGCGGCGCTAACAAGGAGTATCACACCGCCTCCGATTTCCGTTATTACGAGCCCAACGGCGTTGGCAGAGGCTATCTTGAGGACCTGCACTGGAGCTATCCGTACGCGACAGACATTGTCCGCGCCAGCGTCGCGACGATTGCGCAGGAGGCGGGGCTTCTGCCGCCGCTGTTCGACGTGCACGTCACCAATCAGAACGGGACATCCGCCGTCGTGCGCTGGCAGACCACGCTCCCGGGAACAAGCCGGGTCGAGTACGGCCTGAGTCCGCAGTATTCGAGGTCCACGCCGCTTGATTCGCAGAACGTGACAACGCACGCCGTCGCCTTGACCGGACTCGCGCCGGGGCAGGAATACCATTACCGGGTCATCTCTGTAACCGCCGACGGGACCCAGACCTCCGGCGACATGGTGTTCACCACCATGAAGACCCCGATGATTCACAACGTGTGGGTGTCGGAGAACACTGGCACGTCGGCGGCCATCCGGTGGCGGACCGACGTCCCGGCAAGCTCGCGCGTCGAGTACGGGCCAAACCCCGGCTACGGGGTGCTGATGGTCATGGACCCCACGCTCGTCACCGAGCACGAGTACGTCCTCACGGGCCTCACCGCGGGCAACACCTATCACTTCCGCGTGCTGTCGAGCAACGCAAGCGGCACGGCCACGTCCGGCGATTACGCTTTCAACACGGCGGTACCCGTACCGGACATCCAGATTGACAACACGGACCCCGGCTTCGGCGTAACTCTCGGGTCGTGGTCGTCGGGCACGACGGCCCCGAAGATCGGCACGGATTACCTTTACGGCAGCGGCACGGGAAGCCAGCTCGAAAGCTCGGTGACGCGCAGGTGCCGCTGGACACCCGCGATAGCCACACCGGGATACTACGACGTTTACGCCTATCTCCAGCGCGGGACGAACCGCACGCTGGAAGCGCCCTACACGATAACCTGTGCGCGCGGCACACGGAAAAGCTACTCGTCGCATTACTTCGCCAGCACAGGCTCCATCTGGCATGCCCTTGCCGGGAGTCTGGCGTTCAATGCAGGCTCATCCGGCTATGTCGAACTGGCAAACAACACGCCGGACACGAACTACGTGAGCGTGGACGCTATCAAGTTCGTCTTTACCGCGCCGCTGGACGTGACGCCACCCCCCGCGCCCGCCGTCAGCTTCGACAGGATGTTTGCCGCGCCCGGAGAGATTGTGCACGCATACTGGCCGGCGGACGATCTGGAATCGGGCGTCGTGGACTATCAGTATCAGGTGCGCGACGGCCTTGGCAATGTCATTGTCCCGTGGACGGATACGGACAATGTTTCGGCGGTGATATCGGGCTCGGCGGCCGGCCAGTCGCTGTATGTGGACGCCCGCGCCCGCAATGGCGAGGGACTCTGGTCGTCGGCGGCAACCGGCGGCCCGGTGCTTATCATTCAGCCTCAGTCGAGCATGAGCGGCGCGAAGCAGATGGCCAGCGGCACGAACCTGGTGCTCCGGCCGATGGTGCTGACAGCGAGCTTCGGCGACTACGCGTACGTGCAGTCGCCGTCGGAGTACTCCGCGATCCGCGTTGACGCTGCCACCGCGCTTGCGCCGGGCGCTGTCGTTTCGGCGAGCGGGGTGCTGGCGAGCATCGGCGGTGAGATGCGGCTGACGGGAGGCGGCGTCGGGCTGTTCGATGCGCCGGGCGCCGTCCGGGCTCTCGGCATCTCGGCCAAGTCTCTCGGCGGAAGCGATATCAGCGAAAGCTGGCGCGGAGTGAGCGAGGGCTGGGGCCCGAACAACGTGGGGCTGCTCGTGAGCGTCATCGGCGAGGTGACCCGCAGCGATGGCAGCGACAGCTTCTTCTATGTGATGGACCGCGTCGGGACCACCGACGCCTCCGGACTTGGCATCAGGGTCTACTCAATGAACTGGGCCAAACCGGCCATCGGCCAGCTTGTGCGCGTCCGCGGCATCAGCCACTTCAGGGAAGAAGGCGGCCTGCGGGTGCCCGAGCTCCTGATGCAGCAGAGCGGGGCGTTCGACATCCTGCAGTAAACATCAGAGGCCCGACCTGACGCACAGTCTGAAGACAGCCCCGGGACGGCGTCCCGGGGCTGTCTGGTTTTTGACCGGCAGGGCTACTGGATTCTGTGCTGTTTGATGAACGCGATCAGCTCGTCGAGGTCTGCTTCGGCGGCGGAGACGCAGGTGTCGGCGCACCCGTAGTAGACACGCACCCGGCCAGTCTCCGGATAGTGCACCATGGCGCTCGGAAAGACGACGTTGGGCACGTCACCCACGCGCTCGTAGGGCATTGTGGGCGCGAGCAGATAGTCCCGCGTGCGGCAGATCACCTTCCAGGGCTCTTCCAGATCGAGAAGCGCGCCGCCCGCATAGTAGAGAAAGCCGTTGCAGGAGCCCCACACGCCGTGGTAGATCAGCAGCCACCCCTCGGGGGTTTCGAGCGGAGACGGGCCGGGACCGACTTTCGTGCCCTGCCATCCAGGGTAAGGCCCGAACACGTGCCTGTGCTTTCCCCAGTGAATGAGGTCCGGGCTGCTCGAGTAGAAGACGTCGCCGAATGGAGTGTGCCCGCGATCGCTTGGGCGGTGCAGCATGGCGTAGGCGCCGTTGATCGTGCGCGGAAAGAGCACCGCGTTGCGGTTGGGCGGCTGGAACGGGTTTTCCATCTGGACAAACGTCCGGAAGTCGTCGGTGCGCGCCAGTCCGATCTGCGGGCCCTGCGGAGCGGAGTTACACCAGGTGAGGTAGTGGGTACCCTCCAGAAGCACCAGGCGCGGGTCGTAGCTGTGGTCGCTCACGTACACCGCGGGGTCGCTGCTTGTCATCCGAAGCGGCTCCGGGTCAATCTCCCAGTCCAGGCCGTCGCGGCTGAAGCCGGTGTGGAGCCTGTAGCACATGTCTATCTCGTCCACGCGAAACACCCCCGCGTACGCGCCGTTCCAGCGGACGACGGCGCTGTTGTGGATGCTGTTGGCGCGCGGCACGTTGGCGGCGGTCACGATCGGGTTGCAGTCGAGGCGCTTGAAGACGGTTTCGTTTGCCATGGCTTGCTGTCTCTCCTGGTGGGGTCGGGTTCCCTGTCTGTGAGATACAAGAGCGCCGCCGCCATTTCCTGCGGGTTCGGAGGAGCAGGCGCGCCCGGCGGGGAAGAAAGCGGGTAACCATGCAACTCAAGCTGCCCGGACAGGAGCCAGGCGACGAGCGCGAACCGCGGCGGACGCGGAAGAACCCGCGGCGCCTGCCCTATTCCGACATTGACATCTCGCGATGGAAGGACTACGACAGCATTTGGACGGATTCGCTGTGGAACGTGCCTTCGCGCGAGCGCGGCCGCGGCCACCGGCTCGACTACTACGGCAACTTCGTCCCCCAGATCGCAACGCAGGTGTTCGAGCGATTCAGCAGGCAGGGAGACGTGGTGCTGGACATGTTCCTTGGCAGCGGCACATCGGCGGTGGAAGCGCTGAACATGGGCCGCCGCCTGATCGGGATCGAGATATCGGCGGAACTGACGGATCGGGTGCGCAAGAAGCTGGGCCCGCGGGCCCCGGAGCTGGGCGTGCACGTGCTTCAGGGCGACAGCTCGTCAAGGCGCGTGCTGCGGCCGGTGCGAAAACTGCTCGAGCGCGAAGGACGCGAGCAGGCGCAGCTTCTGGTGCTGCATCCTCCGTACCACAACATCATCCAGTTTACCGAAGACGCGCGTGACCTCTCGAACGCCGCCGACACGGATGCTTTCCTGCGCATGTTCCGGCGCGTGGCGAAGATCGGGTTCGAGTTGCTCGAGCCGAAGCGGTTCGCGGCGCTGGTCATCGGCGATAAGTACGAGGACAAAGAGCATGTCCCGCTGGGCTTCCTGACCATGCGCGAGATGAACCGGGCAGGGTTCCGGACAAAGTCCATCGTTGTCAAGAACATGGTCGGCAACGAACGCGGCAAGGGCAAGGCGAACAACCTCTGGCGCTATCGCGCCCTTGCCGGAGGGTTCTACATCTTCAAGCACGAGTACGTGATCATCTTCGACAAGCCGCACTGACACTGGCCTGTCAGAGACCGGGAGGAACAGCGTGAGAATTCTCATTGTGGGCGGGGGGAGCATCGGGCTGAAGCACGCGCGGGCGTTCGGCTCGCTCGAGCCGCGGCCCGATCTGGTCGTGCTCGACCCGCGCCAGGAGGCCCGCGCCCGCGCCGTGGAACTCGGCGCGGAGACGGCGGGCGAAGCATTCGAGGACGTTGACATCCGGGCGTTCGATGGGGTGGTCATCTGCGCGCCCGCTCCGCTGCATGTGCCGTTCGCGGGCAGGTGCCTCAGCGAAGGCGTGCCGGTGCTCTCCGAGAAGCCACTGTCGCACAACAGGGATGGGGTGGACGAACTGATCCGGGCGGCCCAGAGGCCGGGGGCGCCGCCCTCCGGCGTGGCGTTCACGCGGCGCTACCATCCGGCGCACGAGCAGATGCGGGAGCTGATATCGGGCGGGGAACTCGGGCGAGTGCTCGGAGTGCGGGTCAACGCCGGCCAGCCGTTCACCACCTACCGCCCGGACTACAAGAGCATCTACTTCGCCTCTCACGCGACGGGCGGAGGATGCATGATGGATTTCGCGAGCCACTTCGTCGATCTGACACAGTGGTATGCGGGGCCGGCGTCGGGCATTGCGGGGTTCCTGCGGCATCTGGTGCTGGAGGGCGTGGAGGTGGAAGACACCGCCGCGCTGGCGCTCGACTTCAGTTCGGGGGCGCTCGGGACGATCCACATGAACCAGTACCAGCCCGTCAACGAGAATGTTCTCGATTTCGTCTGCGACAGGGCCGTGGTTCGGATAACTGAGCCGGGATTCGCCTGCCGCATCTGGCGCGAAGGAGGGGATGAATGGGAGCAGATTCAGACGCCTCCGGGCGACTACGCCGAGGCTCTGCGGCGTCAGGCGGCGGCCTTTGTCTGTGCGATTGACGGAGGGCCTCCGATGCGAACGAGCATCGCGGACGCCGCGCTGACTCTCGATCTCTGCCTGCAGGTGCTGCGGCAGAACGTGAAAGGATAAGGACAGATGTCGTCCATGGCCGTGCGCTCCGGGCTCAGCTTCCCGGACTATGCTGTCGTCGCGCTTTATGCGCTCGGAATGATCTGGATCGGCTGGTACTTCTCGCGCCGACAGAAGAACCTGGACGAGTACTTCGTCGCCGGTCAGGGCATCAACTGGCTGATTGTGGGCATCTCGCTCTTCGCGACCCTGATCAGCACGATCTCCTACCTCACGACACCCGGCGAGATCATAAAGAACGGCCCCGGCATCCTGTGGTCGGCCCTGTCGCCTTTCCTTGCGTTCGGGATCATCGGGTGGCTCATCATTCCCCGCATCATGGGGAAGAACATCATGAGCGGCTACGAGCTTCTGGACAGGCAGTTCGGACGCGGCGTGCGCAGCGCGGCGGCGGTGATGTTCATCCTGATGCGCATCTCGTGGATCGGGCTGATCGTTTACACCTGCAGCATCGCCCTCAACTCGATGACCGGCTGGCCGCTGCCTTACCTTCTCATCTCAATGGGGCTGATTACGACGCTTTACACGGTTATGGGAGGCGTGCGGGCAGTCATCATCACCGATGTCGTGCAGGCGGTGATTCTGTTCGGGGGCGCGGCGCTGGTGGTGGGCTTCGCGATGGTGCAGGCCCGAAGCTTCACGGGGTGGTTCCCGGACTTAGGCAACAGCGCAATCACGTCGGCGCTCAACTGGCGTCCGGTAAAGCTGTTTCCCGACGCCGGGCCGGGCTTTCTCGCCGAGCGCATCACGATCATCACGATTGTCGTTCATTACGTTTTCTACTACGTCTGCATCTGCTGCTCCGACCAGCTTCTAATCCAGAGGTTTCTGACCACGAGAGACGCGCGCGCGGCGCGCAACAGCTTCCTGACGAACACGCTGGCCGGACTGGCGCTCAGCATTCTGCTCGCGCTCACCGGGTTTGCTCTTCTGGCGGTCTTTACGCGCAACATCGGGCTGCTGCCTCCTCTCGCCGAACTGAAGCCCGAAGCTGGCGCGGAGATACTCGCGGGCGTTCCGAAGGGCGACGCTCTGGCCGCGCAGGTCTATACGCTCACGAACGCCGGAGACAAGATATTCCCCTGGTTCATCGCGCACCTGCTGCCGGCCGGCCTGTCGGGGCTTCTGCTGGCGGCGCTGTTCTCGGCGGCGATGTCGAGCATTTCGTCGGGCATCAACTCGATCTCGACGGTGCTGATGGTGGACTTCAAGGGTGTCTTCGGCCGGAATCTGGACGAGGCCGGGCAGGTGGCGCGCGCCAGGCTGCTGGGTGTGGGGGTG
>JAGVUD010000252.1 GCA_019136435.1 Armatimonadota bacterium
GCACTCGTGGTGGTCGGTCACGACGACATCAAGGCCGATCTGGGCCGCCCTCTCACAGGCGTCGTGCGCCGAGACTCCGCAGTCCGAAGTGAGCAGCAGCCCGGCGCCTTCCTCACGGGCTCTCTCGACAGTGCTGACGCGCACCCCGTAACCCTCCCTGAAGCGGGAGGGGACAAACGGCACAATCCGCCCGCCCAGTCTGCCGAGAACGCGGGTGAGAAGCGCGGCGCTCGTGACGCCGTCCACGTCGTAGTCGCCGTGAACGAATATCGTCTCGCCTGTGTCTATCGCGTGGCTGACCCGTTCGGCGGCTGCTTTGGCGTCTGGAAGCAGGAAGGGGTCGTGGAGAGAATCTAGCTGTGGCGAGAGGAATTCGAACGCCTGGGCGGCCGTCCTTATGCCTCGGCGCGCAAGGAGTCGGCCGGTCACGGGCTGCAGGCCCAGCGCGCGAGCAAGCTCATCCCCCGCCCCTTGCTCAATGGGCGCCACCCTCCATTGTATTGCCCGTTGCCCTGCCGCGACCGCCATGTCAGATACAGCCCGCCTTCCTGCGTGCTATCGTTTGCCCTGAAAAAACAGACGCGGCGCCGCACTTACGCCGCGGCGCCGCAAATCCGTAACTGCGATTTCGAAAACTAGTCCGAGCTCTTACTTGCCGATCTTGAAGACCTTCGTGCCGCACGCCGAACACGTTCCGCTCGTCGCCGGCTTGCCGTTCTTCATGGTTACGGCCTTGGGATCTTTGACTTCGCGCTTCGCTTTGCACTTGACGCAGTAAGCTTCCATATTCGCTACTACCTCTTTCTACGCCAGTCTGGCATTGGTCTGATCGCCGCCGGCTGGGTGAAACACACCATTCCGGCGGCGGTAGTGCTGTTGTCCGGGCGGCCAGTACGCGGGCCCTGGCCCGCGCGACATCCCCGCCTGGTATTGCCGACTTACGCGTCCCCACGGCGTTCTCCTTCGTGAGATTAGCCTTCTCGCAAAAATGACTCCGTCTTTTTTCGCAGGCTGTCGAACGCGCTATACCGGGAACCCTTGCGGCGACCGCGTCATTGAGTATAATAGACTCAGATTACCTTACGCTCATGTTAGCACGCCGTACGGGCAATGCCCGGCGGCCGGAGAATGACGATGCGACTGGACAAGTTCACAATCAAAGCACAGGAAGCGCTTGGAGACGCGCAGCAGCTTGCGTCTGAGCAGGGCAATTCGCGCATCGAGCCGGAGCATCTTCTGCTGGTGCTGGCGGAGCAAGTGGATGGCGTTGTGCGCGCGATCTTGGCCCGGGCGGGAGCACGGCCTCCAGAGATAGTTGCCAGCGTGCGCCAGGAGATCGCGCGCTTCCCGAAGGTCTCGGGAGCCAGCCAGGCTCAGGCGTCGCCCTCGCTGTCGGCTGTCCTCAGCGGAGCGGATCGCGCCGCCTCCACACTGAAGGACGAGTTCATCAGCACCGAACACCTTCTCCTTGCGCTTGCCGACGAGGGTTCCGGGGCGGCAGGTCGGGTCCTGCGTGAAAACGGCGTGACCCGGGACACTGTCCTGCGCGCGCTCACCGACGTTCGGGGCAATCAGCGCGTCACCGATCAGAACCCGGAGGAGAAGTATCAGGCTCTCGAGCGATATGGCCGCGACCTCACTGACGCGGCACGGCAGCAGAAGCTCGACCCGGTCATCGGACGGGATGACGAGATCAGGCGCGTGGTGCAGGTGCTAAGCCGTCGGACAAAGAACAACCCCGTTCTTATCGGCGAGCCGGGTGTCGGCAAGACCGCCATCGTTGAAGGCCTCGCGCAGCGGATTGTGGAGGGAGATGTTCCGGAAGGGCTGAAGAACAAGCGCGTCGTCGCGCTGGACATGGGCGCGCTGATTGCGGGCGCGAAGTATCGCGGCGAGTTTGAAGACCGCCTGAAGGCCGTCTTGAAGGAGATCGCCGAAGCCGAAGGCGAGATCATCCTTTTCATAGACGAAATGCATACGATTGTCGGCGCGGGCGCGGCGGAGGGCGCGGTGGATGCGTCGACCCTCCTGAAGCGGATGTTGGCCCGCGGCGAACTCCGCTGCGTGGGCGCCACCACTCTGGACGAGTATC
>JAGVUD010000137.1 GCA_019136435.1 Armatimonadota bacterium
CGACAAGATGGCCGCCCAGGACTCGGTATCCTTCCGCCGTGCCTTCTGCCAGAACCCCGTCTGCACCCCGAGCCGCTGCTCGTTCATGACCGGATGGTACCCGCACGTTCGCGGGCACCGGACGATGTACCACATGCTCCGCCCCGACGAGCCGATGCTGCTGAGAACGCTCAAGAAGAGCGGCTATCAGGTGTGGTGGGGCGGAAAAAACGACGTTGTGCCCGGGCAGAACGGCTTCGCTGACTACTGCAGCATCAAGTACGCCTCGAAGAGGCCGCGCGACCGCGGCGGCGACCAGTGGCGAGGTGAGCCGGGAAGCGACACCTACTACTCGTTCTTTGCCGGACGGCTGCAGAAGCAGAAGGGCGAGCCGTTCTACAGGGACGGCGACCTGAACAACGTGCTGGGAGCGATTGACTACATACGCGGCAGCCAGAGAACGCACCCGTTCTGCGTCTATCTTCCGCTGAGCTACCCGCATCCGCCTTACGGCGTCGAGGAGCCTTTCTACAGCATGACCGACCGGGCAAAGCTCCCCGCGCGCGTTCCCGCACCACCAGGCTGGGAGGGGAAGCCGTCCATGCTGAAGGGAATATACAGCCGCCAGAACATGCAGGGCTGGACGGAAGACAGGTGGACCGAACTGCGGGCGGCGTATTACGGCATGTGCGCAAGGCAGGACAGGCTTCTGGGCATGCTGCTGAAAGCGCTTCGCGAGGCGGGGCTGTACGACGACACGGCCATCTTTGTCTTCTCAGACCACGGCGACTTCACGGGAGACTACGGGCTGGTCGAGAAGACACAGAACACGTTTGAAGACTGCCTGACGCGCGTGCCGCTGGTGATCAAGCCGCCGTCGTGGGTTTCGGTGAAACCGCGCATCAGCGACGCGATGGTGGAACTCGTGGACTTTTCGGCGACGGTGGAGGCGATGGCTGGCATCACGCCCGGGCACACGCACTTCGGCAGATCTCTGCTGCCGGTGCTGGCGGGCGAGACGGACGAGCACCGCGACGCGGTTTTCTGCGAGGGCGGCCGCCTGCACGGAGAGCGTCAGTGCATGGAACTGGAATCGTCCAGCAGCCAGCGCCCGGCCGGCCAATACTGGCCGCGGGTGAACCTGCAGTCGAGCGAGGGTCCCGAACACACAAAGGCCGTGATGTGCCGCACGCGCGACTACAAGTACGTGCGCCGCCTGTACGAGAAAGACGAGTTGTACGACCTGCGCGCCGACCCCCGGGAGCTGCACAATCGCATTGACGATCCGGCGCTCGCGGGCGTGCTGGCGGCTCACAAAGAGCGCCTGCTGACGTTCTATCAGGAGACCTGCGACGTGGTTCCGTTCGACACGGACCGGCGATGAATTGGCCGGGCAAGATGAAAGGAGCGGGAAATGAAGCATTACTGCGAATCTGAATCGAGGCGAAGGTTTCTGGCCGCATCCGCGGCGTCATCGGCGGCGCTGATGCTGGGGATGAAACCCGCCGAAGCCGAAGCGCGGAGGCGTCCGCCGAACTTCATTGTGATTCTGACCGACGATCAGGGGTATCAGGACGTGGGGTGCTACGGCGCGCCGCTCATCCGAACCCCGCGCCTCGACCGCATGGCCGCCGAGGGGATGAAGCTTACCAGCTTCTACGCGGCGCCGGTCTGCACTCCTTCGCGGGCGAGAATCGTGACCGGGTGCTATCCGCCCCGGGTGGGGCTGCCCAACGTCCTCAACGCGAACTCGGACACCGGCATCAGCGACAGAGAGACGACGATTGCGGAGGTTCTGAAAGAGAGGGGTTACGCGACCGGGTGCATCGGCAAGTGGCACCTGGGCTATCAGCCGAAGTTCCTGCCCACGCGGCACGGCTTCGACTCGTACTTCGGGCTTCCCTACAGCAACGACATGAACCGCAAGGGAAACGAGGCTTTCCCCGTGCCGCTGATGCGCAACGAAAAGGTCATCGAGCGGCCGGCCGTTCAGGAGACGCTGACCGAAAGATACACCGAGGAGGCCATCCGCTTCATCCGGCGCAACCGGACCAGGCCTTTCTTCCTGTATCTGCCCCACACGTTCCCGCACGTTCCCCTGCATGTGTCGGA
>JAGVUD010000173.1 GCA_019136435.1 Armatimonadota bacterium
ACCGGGCGATTGAGCGGGCGATTGCCGCGCTGGAGAAGATCGAGCAGGCCGAGGAAGCTCCGTCCTCTCCGACGGCTCCGGGCGCGTCCCAGGTCGGCGTGTCGCTGGCGTCGTGCTGGCAGGGTAGCAACGCGCAGACGCGGCACATGAACATGCTCTCGCCGAAGATGCCGGAAACCGAATTCGACAGGCGGATGGCGTGGGCGAAGGCGCAGGGGTGCAACACGGTGCATTGGTTCACGAGCAACCAGGGCGACGGCGAGTTCTCGGGATACGAGCCGAGCGCGGCCATGCGGGGCAGGATCGACAAGGCGCGGCGCAACGGGCTGGCGGTGGTGCTGTGGCTCTTCGCGGACGATTCCGCGAGCTACAACCGGACGGCGGCGAAGGACTTTGCCGGGCACGTCCGGTCGGTCAAGGCGCTGGGGCTGTTCGACGGCGCAAGCGCGGTCGTGGCAGGGTTGGAGCTTGACGAGTACTATTCGGCGGCGCAGGTGGCCGCGCTGGTGGCGGCGATCCGGGCGGAGTACGACGGGCCGGTCGGGACGCATCAGACGAGCGGCAAGTACAATTTCGCTGGCGTGGCCGACATCGTGTTCTATCAGGTGAACCCCGGCAAGAGCGCGGACTGGATCGAGGCGGAGGCGCGGAGGGTGAAGAAGGCCGTGGGCAAGCCGCTGAATTTCTTCGAGCTCGACAGGAAGCCAAACAGGACGCTCTGCGAGGCCGCGCTGGCCGGGGGCGCGGATGGCGTGGGCAACTGGGATGGTGGCGTGGTGCAGACGCTGCCACTGCCTCCCGGCGCGGGCGGTGACGCCGTGGCGTTCGGCGAGTTGCACTGGGACAAGGGGGGCTTCGACGGGCGCAGGGCGGCGCGGCACGAGGGCGTGGAGATTGCGGACTTGAAGATCAAAGCGGACGGCATGAGCTACCGCTGGGTCAAGGGCGGGTGCGAGCAGCTTGGAGCCGGGAGCCGGACGGACGCCGGGAAGACGCTGGCCTGCATCTTCTACCGTGACAAGTCCGGGGAGTGGACGGGCGGCAAGTTCGACTGGATCAGCACCTCGCGCACGACGCGGGACTGGAAGAACCCGCGTGGCGGCTACAACAAATGGAACGCTGCGGAGTTCGACGCGGCGCGTGAATTCGCGTTCGTGATCGTGGGGACGAACGGGCGAAGAACCAATGTCATAAGGGGAGCGAAATGAGCATGATGCGAGTACACAGCCTTGGAGACTCATGGACGTGCATCGAGGCCGACGGCACAAACAGAGGATGGCAGGTCTACGCCGATTTGTTTGAGGAGCATCGCCACGGCATCCCCGGCAGCACGGCCCGGCAGTGGGCGGACGACGATGGCGGCATCCTCGCGGATGCTCTGGCGGCTATGTGTCCTGGCGACACGGTGTTCGTCTCGCTCGTCGGCAACGACTTCAGACATGCGATTGCTGATGGGGTTCTAACGCAGGACGAGGTCGTGGACGCATGCGATTCGCTTCGCCAAGTCATCCTGCGTCTTCGCGCTTCAGGTGCGCATGTGATCGTGATGGGCTACGCGAACCCTTATTGTGGGAACGAGGTGGCGGCGGCGGCGGCGAATGCGCTTTGCATGATGATTCGCAGAGTCGCAAACGAGTCCGGGGCGAAGTATTTCGACGTTGCCCGCCACCTTGTCATGCCGGAACATTTCGACGGGGCGGATTTCCACCCCACGGCGGCGGGACACAAGGCGATTGCGAGAGCGGTCGAGCAGGAGGTGAACGGATGAACGCGGCGCTTGCAGCGACTTTCAAATATCTTCCGAAGGTCATCGAGTACGCGAAGGCCGATCTCGGCAAGCGGTACTCGTTGCTGGAGGATTGGGAGATTCGGCTCAAGGAGGACGTCCCGGCGCCGTACTCGTCGGAGAAATTCGACATTCACGGGCGCATCGTCCGCGTACTGCGCTACATCAGCGACGCCGACCATGCCACATGCGACGGCAACACGCTGGTGCCCGAGGAGGTGCTTGGAATCCCCACGGAGATCGGGAGCCTGTTTCACGATCCTGCATACGACGAGATCGAGTCCATCGCGGCGGCGTTCGGGAGCGTGGCGAAGACGAGGAAGTGGGCGGACACGATCTACGGGAACATCCTGCTTCAGCTTGCGAGGCGGCAGTCGGGACGGGTTGCGCGGATCGGCGGCACGGCGTGGGCGCATGTTAGTTATGCCGGAGTGCGCGTCTTGGGCGGGCTTGCGCATTGGGCATACCGGGTTTTCGGCGTTGCGGTGCTGGCCGTGCTTCTCGGCGGAGGGTGCAGCGGATGCATGAGCGATATCGTGGACAGCTTCGACGATCCTGTGTACGAGCAGACGGAGGGCGAATAACGTGGGCATCACGGAATCAGAGCAGGAGCGGTTCGACAGGGCTCGGCGCAGGATCATGGACGCGGGCCTAGACGACCTCACGGTAGAATCCACCTCGACGGCGTTGTCGCTCTCCGAGGCCGCGCTGGCCAAGGCCGCTCCCGACATCCGCCTGCTGGCCGAAGCCGTCGCCGGGCAGGCCGTGGCGTTCGCGCATTTCATCAGCGGGGCGCAACGCGCGGCGGCCAGCGCGGCGGCAAGCGTCGCGTCTGCGGCCATCGCGCAGCATGCACGGGATTGCGCGGCTGCGAAAACTCCGCATGGATTTGTTGAGGGCTCGAAGCAGGCGTTGCTGTCGAAGCCAATCGCGCTTTCCGCGTTCCTGTGCGTGTGCGTGTGGAAGTTCGGCGACAAGTTGTTCGCGGCGTTCTTCCAGTAGATAGCGGCGAGCCCAATCCGGCAACAGTCCCATCCGGGCGCTTGCGCGTGTTGACTGCGATTTTTGCCGTCTATACGCGCTAAACGCTTGTTTGATTTTTGCCAGAAAAAAACGCTTGCAAAACCTAACCGTTTGGTCTATATTC
>JAGVUD010000028.1 GCA_019136435.1 Armatimonadota bacterium
TCAATCGCGGCGGACGACTCTCCCACCGTGACAAGCAGGTCCGGGCGGACTTCGGCGACCTTGTGCCCGATCTGCCTGTGGAGTTCGGACGACTGCTCTCCGAGCTCGCGCATGTCGCCGAGGACAGCGATCCTGCGGCCGGCGGCGGTCATCGCGGCAAGCGAATCGAGCGCGCCTTCGGTGGCGGCGGGGCTGGCGTTGTAGGTGTCGTCGAAGACGAGCCAGCCGCCCGCAGCTTGCGTGACGCGGCTGCGCTTCTCGAAACCCTCGTAGGCCTCCAGAGCGGCGACGGTTTCTTCCAGAGTAACGCCGAATCGCGAGGCCGCCGCCGCCGCGGCAAGGGCGTTCGACGCGTGAAAGGCCCCCGGCGCCCGAAGCTGAACCCGGTGCGCCGCGCCGGGCGCTTCCAGCAGAAACGACGCGCACCCCGCGCTGTTCAGCCGGACATCCGACCCGCGGAACTGAGCGCCCTCGGACAGCCCGAACGTGACGGCCGGCCCCGGCGCGATGCCGCTCAGATAGTCGAAATAGGCGTCGTCCGCGTTCAGAACGGCCCACCCGCCGTCCGGCAGCGACTTCAGCAGCTCGGCCTTGGCCGAGGCGATGGCGTCGCGCGATCCGAGAAGCTCGATGTGCGTCAGGCCGACGTTCGTAACGACCGCCCCGGACGGCCGCGCCATCCGGCACAGATCCGCAATCTGCCCCTTCCCCCTCATCGCCATCTCGATGACGGCGATGTCGTGCGACGGGGTAAGATCGAGCAGGGTGATGGGGACACCGATTTCGGTGTTGAAGTTGGCCGGGCTCACCAGCACGTTCATGCGGCTTCTGAGCGCTGAGGCGAGCATTTCGCGCGTTGTCGTCTTGCCCATGCTGCCGGTGATGCCGACGACTGGGATCTCGAACTGGCTCCGCCACGCCGCGCCCAGCCTGCCAAGCGCCGCGAGCGGGTCTTCGGTCAGCAGAAAGGCGCCTTCCGGCCGGCCGGACGCCTCGAACCAGTCTGCGCGAACGACACCGGCCGCCCCGGCCGCAACCGCACGGCGCGCGAAGACATGCCCGTCGGTCTTCTCGCCGATCAGGGCGAAAAAGAGAGTCCCCGGCCCCGAGTCGCGCGAGTCGGCGCTGATGCGGGAAACCATGCGGCCCGGGTCGGCGCCAGTCAGGCGCCCGCCGGTCATTTCAGCGATTCGGGACAGCGCAAGGGAGGTCATCGCGCCGTTTCCGTGCCTCCCCCGGTGATGATTTCGCGAACGACCGCCCGGTCGTCGAACTCAATACGGCGGTCCGCGAAGATCTGATCCGTCTCGTGCCCTTTGCCGGCAATAATCACCACGTCGCCCGCGCGCGCCTCGGAGATGGCCTCGCGGATAGCCTCGCGCCTGTCCAGGTGCACACGCACCTTGCCGCCCCGGTCTTCAGGCATCCCGGCGAGGACATCGCCGACGATGGCCGCGGGATCCTCGGAACGGGGGTTGTCGGAGGTGACGACGCACACGTCGGAGAGGCGGTAAGCGATGTCGCCCATCTGCGGCCGCTTCGAGCGGTCGCGGTCGCCGCCGCAGCCGAACACAGCGATGACGCGGCCAGCGTCGAGCCGGCGGCAGCTCGAGAGCACGTTTTCGAGTCCGTCCGGTGTGTGAGCGTAGTCAACGATGACGGTGTAATCCTGCCCGGCGTCAACCAGTTCGAAGCGCCCGGGGACGCTTCGGAGGTCTTGCAGCCCGCGTATAACTGCCTCGACGGGGAACCCCTGGCTCAGAGTGGCCGCGGCGGCCGCGAGAGCGTTGTGGACGTTGAACAGCCCCCCGAGCGACAGGCTCACGCGCGCGGAGCCTTCCGGGCAATCGAGAACAAAGCTGGCGCCCCTCGGGCCCGAGCGCGTGTCGGTGGCGCGGTAGAGAGCGTCGGGCGAGGTGCCGTATGTCACGATGCGGCCGCGCGCGATCGGCAGCAGCCTCTCGCGCCCCCACGGGTCGTCAATGTTGATGACCGAAGTGAAACCGGGCCGGCCGTCCGCGAACGATGTGAACAGGCGCGATTTGACTTCGAAATACCCGTCCATCGTCCCATGGAAGTCGAGATGGTCCTGCGTGAGGTTCGTGAAGACCGCGACATCCACCTCGACGCAGTCCATCCTGTTCTGGGCGATGGCGTGGCTGCTTGCTTCCATCGCCGCCGCGGAGACGCCCTGGTCGGCCATTTCGCGAAAGAGTTGCTGAAGATCGGCGGACTCGGGGGTGGTGTGCGGCAACTTGCGCCACTCGTCGCCGATCTTTGCGCCGAGCGTTCCCGCCACGCCGGAATGGACTCCGGCCGCTGTCAGGGCACAGTCAATAAGATGCGTGGTGCTCGTTTTGCCGTTGGTGCCGGTGACGGCGAAAAGCAGGAGTTCGCGGGTGGGATGCCCGTGGAAGCCAGCCGCCGCCGGAGCCAGCGCCGCGCGGGTATTTGGCACGACGATGGCGGAAGCTTTGCGCAGGAGTTCTTCGGCCGGAGCCTCCTCCACCAGGAGGGCGGCGGCCCCGGCCGCGACGGCCTGAGCGAGGTACCGGTGGCCGTCCGTGTGAGCGCCGCGCAGGGCGGCAAAGAGGAACCCGTCCCGGACGGCGCGGGAGTCGTAGGCAATCCCGCGGATCTCACGGTCTTTGCGCCCGATCAGATGTGACTCCGGGAGCAACTCCAACAGCTCGCTCGTGAGCATTCGTCCTCCGAAAAGGTGTGCGTTTATGGTCTGGTCATCCCCCTGGCAGCAGGCCCGGAAGATGCAATCCCGCGGCCGGAGGGCTCACATGCCCCGGAGACCGGACGCGGGACTTTACTTCATACCGCGATAACCTTATTATTATCGAACAAGAGAAAGGAGGGCCGCGCAACCGGGAAACGAGCTCGCCCAAGATCCCATTCCCCGCCTGTAAGCGCGCGGCCCCCTGTGTGGAAAATAGAGTGTCACAGGAGAGCGTGAATCTCGCAAAATCCCTATGTGTGCCCTCCCGCGACCCTCCTTTCCGAAACGTTTGTCGCCCTGCGCGGTGCGGGCGCAGGCTGAACCGGGTTGCGCGAGACCTTTCCCGCACACCACAGAGCCATTTTGGCGACTTCTTTGAAAGCCGGGGCAGCCACGACCGATCCGTGCGTTGACCCCTTCGGCCTTTCGACCGAGACAAGGATCGCATTCGCGGGATCGTCGGCCGGAGCGATGCCGGCAAAACTGGAGATGAAGGCGCCGGGGACAACCCCGTGCCTGTCGAAAACCTGAGCAGACCCGGTCTTGCCCGCGATGGTGAAGCCGTTCACCTGCGCGCTCTTGCCGGTGCCATCCTTCACGCCCTCCACGAGATACTGCATGACCGTGGCGCAGTGTTCGGGACTCGCGACGGTCGCAATGGCTCTGGGCGTGTACTTCTTGATAACATCGCCTTCGGGCGAGCGGGTCTCACTTACCAGCATCGGCTGCATCATGCGGCCGCCATTGGCGACAGCGGCAAAGGCCCGAGTGAGGTGGAGCCGGGTGGTGGCGATTCCCTGCCCGAAGCTGGCTGTAACAGTCCACATCTGGTCACGATTCTCGCGCGTGGGCAGCAGGCCGGGCTTTGTGACGCCGTATCCGGGCAACTCGATGGGCTCAAATAGCCTGAAATTCTTGTAACCCTCGTAAAGCGCCTCCGCGCCCATTCTCCTGGCCAGAGCCCATGCCTCGCTGTTGCAGGAGTATTTGAGCATCCCCGCGATGGTGACGGGCTGTCCGGGCTCACGAAACCGCGCAGCGCAAGGGCAGTTGACGCGCTGTTGTCTGTGTTTCCCCACGTATATGGTTCCGGTGCACTGGCAGGTAACATTTCCAAGACGGTGCGACAGGGCCGTGACGGCGGTCACCAGCTTGGCGGTACTGCCAGGCTCGTACACCTGAGACAGGCTGACCGGGACAAGCAGATCGAGCGACCTGCGATCGGGCACTGCGCGATCGAAGGACGGATATTCGGCGATCGCCCTGATCGCTCCCGTCTTGATGTCGAGAACAACACACTGGCCGCTCCGGGCCCTGTGCTGCTGGACCTGCTTCTTGACGGCCTCCTCGGCCGCGGCCTGAATGCGGCTGTCCAGGGTCAGGACAATATCCTGTCCGGGCACGGCGGGCGTGCGGCTCTTGATGAGTGTCAGGATCGGTTCTCCGTGCCTGTCGAACATCCCCCGAATGCTGCCCGGGCGTCCCCTGAGCTCACTGTCAAGATCCTTCTCGACACCCGAAATCGCCTTGCCCTCAGAGTTGAGGATACCGACGACATTCGCCCCGACCGGCCCAAGAGGATATTCCCGGCGAACAACGGATTTGACAGCTACTCCGTTGAGCCAGCCCTCGGGCCAAGAGGTCCAGCGCTTCCCGGTCTTTCTATAGAGGAGGTCGCTGTGGAGCCGCTCCGCGACCTCGCGCGGCAGATGCCGGACGAGGATGTTGGGGGACTTGCCGGATTTGAGTTCGGCCAGTACCCGCTGCTCGGGGATGCCCGTGTGCCTGCTGACGATTTCCGCTGCAAGCGCCGTGTTCGCAATCTTGACGGGGTACAGGGTGACCGTGCTTTCCTCAATGGTTCGCGCGAGCACGATACCGTTGCAGTCGAGAATCCGGCCGCGAATGGGCTTCAGCTTGTCTTCAGTCTTGTGAGCCTCGCTGGCCTTTGCCCGGAACTCGGACGCCCGCACGGTCTGCAGGAAGACGATTCGGCCAAACAGGAGCAGGTAAACCCCGGCAATAAAGGCGGAGACAATGAGAATGCGTTTGCCCGGCGCGGCGGGCCGTTTCACGGCCAGGGTTTCCCGGAATCAGAAAGTGTGGCTGCGGACTCCGCTATCCGTGCGGTCCGCAGCCACGAGATCGCCCTATCAGGAGAGACTAACTCCATGTCCGAACTCTCCCGCGCGAAAGTCACACCCCGGGGATCCATCCGGCCGGCTATGACACCTTTCAGATAATCGCTGCTGCGCTCCGTTGCGAGGAGTGTGCGCTCCGCTTCCTGCAACCGTGAGGTGGCGGCTTCGAGCCGCACGCAGCCCACCAGCCGCAGGCATCCGCACACTGCAAGAAACAGCAGGACGGCGCCGCCCCAGACGAGCAGGGGCCGCACCATGTCGAGCCCGAAGCTGCGGCCCTCGGGCCGCGACTTACCAGCGCCTTCTGCTGAAGGACGGCCCGGCAGACTATTCGGTTGTGATAGCGCAGTAGCCATATTCGTAAAACTAAAAATGCCATCCCTGGCAACGCTCCGGCCCTGTCCCGTGGGCTCCACATCCAAAGTCCATTTCGGCTGCGGCGAGCTTCTCGGCCGCCCTCAGGTGGGCGGCTCGTGCTCTCGGATTTTGTAACACCTCTTCGGCTGAAGGTCTGAGCGGTTTGGGCGTGAGAATCTCGAGCTTCCTGCTCAGCTTCTCACGCCTGAACACGCGTTTCACGACAGCCTGTTCCAATGACATCCAGCACAACACCACGATGCGTCCGCCTGGTTCGAGACGCTGGATGGTCTCGCCAAGCGCTGTCTCGAGCTGCTCGAGTTCCCTGCCTGTCGCCAGGCGAAGGGCCATCGCAACCCTGCGCATCGTGTCCTGTCCGTGGCGGTACCCCCCGGGCAGGGATCTCCTTACCGCCCCGACAAGATCTCCCATCGTCTCGAGCGGCCGCGCTCTCACGATGGCTGCGGCGATCCGCCGCGACATCCGTTCGTCCGAGTACCTGTAAATCAGGTCGGCCAGGTCCTTCTCGGACAGCCCGTTCGCCAGGTGCGCTGCCGTGAGCTCCTGGCCGGGATCCTGGCGCATATCGAGAAGCGCCCCGACATCGTCCAGAGCGAAGCCCGTGCCCCGGTCAAGCTGATCGCTGCTGATTCCGCAGTCAATCAGGGCTGCCCGGAGGGGCCCCCCAACCTCATCAAGGATGGGCCCGACATCTTCCATGTGCGCGCGGCGCAGTATCACCCGGCACCGCACACCTTTCAGCTTCCGGCTGGCCTCCTCTATGGCCGCTGGATCACGGTCTGTACCGACGAAGACCGAACGCTCATCGAGCCGGTCACAAATCATTCGCCCGTGACCGGCCCCGCCGACCGTCAGGTCGCAGTAAATTCCCGGCTCGCCTGGCCGCAGTATCTCAACCACGGTCTTTGCGAGCGCCGGCACATGGTATTCACCCGCCGGCCTCGGCATCACTCTCCGGCGCGGCGGCGGGCGGTTCCGGCGCAGCCGCGGGCGGTTCTTGAAAGCCGAACTTGCGGTTCAGAACTGCCTGAATGCGTTCCGGCGTCAGGGCGCGCATATGATCCTCGTAGGTGACAGCATCCCAGACTTCGACCCGATCGCGCATGGCCAGGATGCTCACATCACCGTGGATCTTCGCGAGCCGCCGGAGCTCTGGCGAGATCACAATGCGGCCCTGGCTGTCCGGGGTGACCACATCGGCATTTCCCACGAAGTACCGGTCCAGCAGCGAAACGTCCGGGTCGAACAGGGACCGCTTGTCGCGCCACTCGCCTACGGCATCGAGGAAAGCATCTTGTGGCATAAGCACCAGGCAGGGGCTCGGCAAAGGCATAATCGCGAAGGAGAAGCCCAGCAGGGGCCTCAAGAACTGAGGCAAGGTCATCCGGCCATTTGCTTCCACGCGATGGCTGGTGACTCCGACCGGTTCTCCTTCGACTATTCCACTCACCCGAGCTCCGCTAGACCTCCCCACAATGCAGTGCGATATACGCAACTGCGACCATCATATCACTGAATCCCCACCTACGTCAAGAAAAACGTAAAAAAAACGTAGGAAATAGGAGACAGCCTCCATGTAGCGTTCAACATGAAAGCTGACTGGCGATGGCACAGGATAGTCGATCCAAAGCAGAACTACAATACATACAGATGTTCGTATTTGCCGGCCGGCACGCAAATGCCCGATCAGCCAGGACTCACCACGGCATCATGGTGCGAACATATGTTTGCATATATGGGCCGCGTCAACGGTTGCGCGTAAGAATGCGAGCAATAAGAGAAGGGGAAACGCTTCTGAGTGCTGGTGATCGGGCACAAATAGGAGCAGCGCCCGCAAATTGGGGGAGATGCGGGCGCTGCTGTCAAGCCGGCCACTCAAGCCCTGGCCAAGCCGCGGCGGCCGGAAGCCTTATTCTACTCCGCAGGAAAAGGAACGGTCAGACCCGCTGCCTGCTCCTGCAGGTTGCGCGGACAGTATAGAGCGCCATGCCACCCATGTCAAGGAATCCGCCAGCTTTTTTGAACAAGACCGCGAGCGCTGGAAGGCTCTCAACGCTTCGGCGTCTGTCCGGCCAGTTTGCGGATCAGATCGCCCAGTTCCTTCTGCCGGCGGCCGTACTCCGCCCAGTTCCCCTGCTTCTGCGCCGCGGTGGCCGCATCGTAGGCGTCCTGCGCCCTGAGGATCAGGTCGCTCTGCGATGAGGCGGGGGACGCCGCACGCGGCGTCTGCGCAGCGGCGCCCGGGGCTGGCCCTGCCGCCGCCCCACCCTCTCCGCCGATCAGCACCTCGAGCGCCTGACCCAGCGTCGGCTGCATCGTGATCTCGTTGCCGTACGCCACGATGACACGCTTGAACTCGGGGATTTTGGCGTTAGTCGACTGCAGATATAGAGGTTCGACGTAGAGCATCGTGTTCTCGATGGGAATGACGAGCAGGTTGCCACGATATACTGTAGACTTCTGCTGGTTCCACAACGTCAACTGCTGGGAAATCTCCGTATCCTGGTTGGCCCTGGCTTGCACTTGCGCGGGTCCGTAGTACTGCCGCCCGCTTGGGAAGCGGTAGAGGATCAACTTTCCGTAGTCCGTGCCGTCGCATTTCGCCGCGATCCACGCGACCATGTTGTCCTTGTTTGCGCGTGTGAAGGGCGAGAGCATGATGAACTCCTCCTTCTCAGCGCCGGGCAGCCGCATGATCACGTAGTACGGCTCCATCGGCCCCTGGTCGCTGACGTTCATCTGATCACTCTGCTCGAGCCTCGGGATCATCCAGAGATCCGCCTTGTTGTAGAACTGGGCCACCTCGTTCATATGGAACGTCTGGAACACGGCGGTCTGCAGCCGGAACAGGTCCTCCGGATAGCGGATATGCTTCTGCAGATCTTCCGGCATGGCGCTCCTCGGCTTGAAAAACCCCGGAAACGCCTTCGACAGGGAGCGGATGAGCGGGTCAGCCTCGTCGAAAACGTATAAGCTCACCTCGCCCGAATACGCGTCCACGACAATCTTGACGGAGTTGCGGATGTAGTTGGCGGAGGCGATGGGCGCCATCGAGTCCACGGCGCCGCGGCGGGTGAGGTACGCCGGCTGAGAGTAGGGATAGCGCCGTGTCGTCGTGTACGCATCCTGCATCCAGAACATGCGGCCCTCGGAGAGGACGATATAGGGATCCGCGTCCAGGTCGAGGAACGGCGCGATCTCACGCACGCGCTCCCCGATGTTGCGGCGGAAGAGAATGCGGCTGCCTGCGCGCAGATTGCCCGGCAGCACCATATTGAGGTCTCCGAAACGGAGCGCCAGGATGCCGCGGCGCAGCAGCCCCCCCAGCCTTACGCCGGAGTCCCCCTCGAAGCGGCTCTCCACGCCCGCCGATCCGCGCGGGTAGTCGAACTCGCCCACCTGCGTGTCAACGATCACGTAGTTGTCCGTGCGCTCGCCGAAGTAGATCTGCGGGCGCGTGACTTCGAACCCGACGGGGCTCTCGGGCGGAATATCCTTGAGGAAGAAAGCCGGCAGCCCTTCCGGAGTGACTTCGTTGACAGGGCTCATCACGAGCCCGTAACCGTGCGTGAACTTGAGTCTCAGGTTCACCCAGGTCTTCGCTGTGGCGTTCAGCGCCTGCTGGTCGATCTCGCGCGGCGAGATCATCATCTGCCGGTACACACCGTTCACCGTGTAGCGGTCAACGTCCACTTCCTGGAACTTGTAGTACTGCTGAATCTCCTGAAGCTGCTGATAGGCGGACTGCAGCGTGCGGTAGTCCCAGAGCCGCACGCTCTGGAGGGTGACCCTGTTGCGGTCGAGATCGGCCCGTGTGAGAGTCCCCGCCAGACTCGATTCGGTGCGGACGATATTGCTGAGCCCGTAGGCAGCCTGTGTGGCCTGTATGTGATGCTTGAGATAAGGCGACTCTTTTTGGAGCTCGTCCGGATTCACGACAATCCGCTGAACCAGCGCGGCAGCAGCGCCGCCGACAAGGATGTTGACCGCCATTCCCAGCGCCACGCCACTGAGCGCCAGCGGCACGTTGCGCCGTCGGGCTCCGATCGCCACCAGCGCCGCCCCGATGACGGCGGCGATCATCGAGAGGTTGGCAGAGAGGATGCGCAGGTGGGCATCGGTGTAGGTGACGCCGTACAGCGCCGACCCCTGGGTGAACAGCAGCTCGTACGCCCCCAGCCGGAAGCCGATGATCTGCAGCAGCGTGAAGACGAACAGGATGACGCCGAGCTGCCCGGCCGCGACAGCGGTGATCTTGACCTTTCCCGCCAAAAAATCTACGGTCCGCGTCAGATAGAGTATCGCCGCCGCCGCGATGAACGCCGCAACGAGCGCGAACATCAGAGTGCGATAGGCAAACAGGATGAAGTCGAGCCGGAAGACGTAGAACCCGATGTCAATGCCGAAGATCGGGTCGGCCTGGCCGAAGGGCACGTAGTTGCGGAAGGCGATCCACGACTGCCAGTGCGTCATGGCTTCCAGCCCCACCAGCACCGAGACGGCAATGCTGCCGGCCAGCACGATGAACTCGACCCCGCGGCGGATGACGCGGTCGAGGAAAATGGGAATGTTGACTTCGCCCGTGTAGAGCGCGACCCTTCCGCTGCTGGACTTGAGCGCCCACGATGCGCTTCCCCATACTATAAGGAAGAAAAGCGACCCCGTGAGCGAGGCCAGCAAACCCTTCGACTTGAGGATCAGGCTGAAGACCTGCGCATATCCGAGGTCCTTGAACCAGAGCCAGTCTACATATAGAGGTATGGAGGTCAGCAGAAGAACCGCCACGACGATGGCGATTCCCCAGGCTGCGGCGGTTCTGATTGAGTTCATGGCTCGTCTTCCCGTTGCTCTGTGCCAGGGACACGCCCGGTCTGTGTGACTCGGCGGGACGCTCCCGGCGGGCGTCTTTCAGGCGATGGCAGTATAGCACAGGGCGGGCGGCGGGCGTTGCGAATCCCGCAAGGGAAATGCCGAATGGCCGGCCGCCGCAAAGTCGCTGACAAAGCGCTGGCCGGAGTGCTGATTTATCTTTATTATTCGAAGAAAGGGTGTTAGAATAGCGGTGGGAGCGGCGCGTGAGCCCGCACCCAGGGAGACGACACAGGTG
>JAGVUD010000170.1 GCA_019136435.1 Armatimonadota bacterium
GGATTCGGAAGGGGGGCGAAGCCATCCCACGTGGCGACCTGGATCGCCCGGCGGATGATTGAAGAAGAGAGGACAGCAGATTGAGCCATTCGAAGGTTTTCGATTCCACCCCGAGGCAGACAAGCCCCATCGAGACGCGCTACCGGCGCATCGTCACCCCCATCCCGCACCCGGACACGCTGCCGACGCTCGAGACGCTCCGCGAGTTCGAGCCCATCAGCATGGGGGGGCAGCCTCCGATCCGGTGGGAGAAGGCCGAAGGCTTCAGCGTCTTCGATGCCGCGGGCAACACATGGATAGACTTCTCGAGCGGAGTTCTCGTCGCAAACTGCGGCCACAGCCACCCGAAGCTGCGGGCGGCGCTGATTGACCAGATCGAGAACGGGGTCATCTTCAGCTACTGCTTCCCGAACAAGCCGCGCGCTGAACTTGTTCGGCGTCTGGTGCAGCTTGCGGGGGGGCGCATGGACCGCTGCTTCCTGCTGACGACCGGCGCCGAGGCGACCGAGAACGCCATCAAGCTCGCGCGCACGCACGGGCGCAACACGAGCGGCCCCCGGCGCCGCGTCATCGTGTCCTTCGAAGGCGCGTTCCACGGGCGCACGCTGGGCTCTCAGCTTGCGGGCGGAAGCCCGGCGCTCAAAGAGTGGATCGGGATCGAGAACACGGGCTTCGTGAATGTCCCGTTTCCGGACGAGGCCTCCGGGAAGGACGCCGCTTTCTCGGACTTCCTGAGCGCCCTCGACAGGCTGGGGGTGGCGCCGGACGAGGTGTGCGGGGTGATGGCGGAGTCGTATCAGGGAGGCACCGGGCGGTTCTATCCCACGCAGTATATGCAGCATCTGCGCGCGTGGTGCGACGAGCACGACGTCCTGCTGATTATGGACGAAGTCCAGGCCGGGTTCGGCCGCACGGGTAAGCTCTTCACGCACCATCATTACGGAATCGAGGCGGACATCATCTGCTGCGGCAAGGGCCTCTCGGGCAGCCTGCCGATGTCGGCTGTGCTTGGCAACAGCCGCTTCATGTCGAGCTATGGCCCGGGCGAGATGACAAGCACGCACAGCGGCAGCGCCATCTGCGCCCGCGCGGCGCTCGCCAGCCTCGAGATCATCGAGGAGGAGGGGCTGGTCGAGAACTCGCGCAGGCTCGGCGATGTGCTCGGCTCCGAAATCCGCGCGCTCGCCGCGCGGCGGCCCGATCTCATATCCGCCGCCAACGGCCGGGGCCTGATGATGGCCATCCTGTTCAAAGATGCGGCCGGCCTTTCGGGCGGCGAAGTGGCAATGAAGGTCGTGGACACCTGCGTCCGGCAGGGGGTAATGCTGTACGCTCCCGTGGGGCCGGGCGGCGCGACGGTGAAGATCAACCCGCCGCTCATGATCACCGAAGACGCGCTCATAGAAGGGCTCGGAGTCTTCGCGGAGGCTGTGGAATGTCTGTAACTCAGACTGAAAAAGGAGAACAAGTGAAGCGAACCTATCGCGACGTCCCCATCTGGAGCGGCGTGACGGACGAGGAATGGAACGACTGGCGGTGGCAGCTCCGGAACCGCATCACGTCCACCGCGCAGCTCCGGCAAGTCATCCCCGTGTCCGATGAGGAGGCGGAAGGAGTTGACCGTTGCCTCGCGAGCCTGCGCATGGCGATCTCGCCGTACTATCTGATGCTGATAGACCCCGGCGATCCCGACGACCCCATCCGCAAGCAGGCCGTGCCCACACAGCTCGAGACCCATCGCAGCCCGGGCGAGATGGCGGACCCGCTGCACGAGGATGTGGACTCGCCCGTGCCGGGCCTCACGCATCGCTACCCGGATCGCGTGCTCTTTCTGGTGACCGACCAGTGCAGCATGTACTGCAGGCACTGCACCAGAAGGCGGATGGCGGGACAGACGGACAAAGCGCTCAGCCACGATCAGATCGCGCAGGGCATTGACTACATCCGGCGCACTCCCGCCGTGCGCGACGTTCTGCTCTCCGGTGGCGACCCGCTCACGCTTTCCGACGGCCGGCTCGAGGACATCCTGCGCGAGCTTCGCGCCATCGAGCATGTCGAGATCATCCGCATCGGCACGCGCATGCCCGTCGTCCTTCCGCAGAGGATCACGGCCGAGCTTGCTGAAATGCTGGCGAAGTATCACCCGCTCTACGTGAACGTCCACTTCAACCATCCGCGCGAGATAACGCCGGAGGCAGCGAAGGCTTGCGACCTGCTCTCGCGGCAGGGCATCCCGCTCGGAAACCAGTCCGTGCTGTTGCGCGGCGTCAACGACTGCCCGGCTATCATGAAGCAGCTCGTCACAGGGTTGCTCAAGATACGCGTCCGGCCCTACTACCTCTACAACTGCGACCCGTCGCTCGGGATCAATCACTTCCGCACCAGTGTCGCCAAGGGCATCGAGATCATCGAGAGTCTGCGTGGGCACACCAGCGGGCTCGGTGTGCCGGTGTTCGTCGTGGATGCTCCGGGCGGCGGCGGCAAGATTCCCGTCGGGCCGCAGTATGTCATCAGCCAGTCGCCCCGGACCGTTGTCGTCCGAAACTACGAGGGGATGATCTCAGGCGTGCCGGAGCCTCAGGACTACACCGACCCGTGCGCGAACGGCTGCCCGCACTGCAAGGGCGATCCGGCGAGCGTTGGGGTCACGCGAGTTCTGTCTGGCATGCTGGAGGAGGAGACGAGTTGAAACACGCAGTAATCGTTGACGCGGCGCGTACGCCCATCGGGCGCTTCGGCGGGAGCCTGGCCCGCCATTCCGCCGTGGACCTCGCGGCGCACCTGATCAAGGCCTTGCTTCAGCGCAATGAGGTCCCGCCCGAAGCGGTGGACGAGGTCATCCTCGGGCAGGTGATTCAGGCGGGGTCTGGCGCGAACGCCGCGCGCACGGCCGCCATCCGGGCGGGACTGCCGTTCAGCGTCCGGGGGGCTACGATCAACATGGTGTGCGCGTCGGGGATGCGCGCGGTGGATATGGCGCGCCAGGGCGCCCTGCTCGGCGAGGGCGGGGTCTATCTTGCGGGCGGAACGGAAAGCATGACGAATGCGCCGTTCCTGACCAGCGATATGCGCTGGGGGCACAAGCTCGGAACGGTCTCCATGCTCGACACGATCATGGACGAAGCGCTCACTTGCCCGGTCAGCCGGATGGGGATGGGACTGACCGCCGAGGAGGTCGCGGGCCGCACCGGCATCAGGCGAGAAGAGATGGACGCGTTTGCCGTCCAGAGCCAGTCGCGCGCGCTCGCGGCCATCGGGGCCGGACGGTTCGCGGACGAGATCGTGCCGGTGCCCCTGAAGGACGGCGAGATGTTCGCGAAGGACGAGCAGCCGAGGGAGACGGATATGGAGTCGCTGGCGAAGCTTCGGCCGGTGTTCAAGGCCGACGGCCGGGTCACCGCGGGCAATTCGTCCACCATCAACGACGGCGCTTCGGTGCTTCTGATTGCCGATGAGGATGTGGCGAAAGAGCACGGCTGGACGCCGCGGGCGAGGATCGCCGCATCCGCCTCGGCGGGCGTGGAGCCGCAGGTGATGGGCCTCGGTCCGGTGGATGCGGTGCGCAAGCTCTGCTCGGCGATGAGTATAAGTGTGTCACAGTTTGAGCTTATAGAGCTGAACGAAGCTTTCGCCGTTCAGTCGCTCGCCGTCATCCGCGCGCTCGATCTGGACGAAGAGAAGGTCAATGTCAACGGGGGCGCTGTGGCGCTCGGTCATCCGATCGGCGCGAGCGGCGCGCGAATCATAACGACTCTGCTTTACGAAATGGAGAAGCGGGACCTGTCTCTCGGCCTCGCCACCCTCTGTGTCGGCGGCGGAATGGGGATGGCCATGGCCATCGAAAGGGTCTGACGCAAGGTACGTCTGAATGCGGACGGGGAGATCTCAATGAGTGAACTGAAGAAAGGCGTGGGCCCGCTGTTTATGGACCCGGATGCCGACAATGCGCGCGAGTTCTTTGCGACGAAGCATCTCGCGAGCCGCAACAAACTGATGACGGCGACCGAAGCGATCAGTCAGTACGTGCACGACGGCGACTATCTCGCCAGCGGAGGCTTCGGAACCAACCGCATCGCCACCGCCCTCCTGCACGAGGTTGTGCGGCAGCGGCGGAAGAACCTGGGGCTCGCGGGGCACACGATGACGCACGATTTCCAGATTCTGTGCGCCGGGGAGTGCATCAGCCACTGCGATGCGGCGTACATCGTCGGCCTTGAAGCGAGGGGGCTGTCGAAGAACGCGAGGCGCCTCATCGAGTCTGGGAAGATGGAGCTTTGCGAGTGGACGAATGCGGCGCTCTCCTGGCGTCTGCGCGCTGCCGCGATGGGCGTTTCGTTCATCCCCGCCCGCGTGATGCTGGGCACCGACACTTTCGCGAACTCGGCGGCGGTCGAGATCGAGTGCCCGTTCACGGGGCAGAAGTACGCGGCTCTTCCGGCGCTGTATCCGGACGTCGCGCTCATCCACGTGCACGTCGCGAGCCCATCGGGGAATGCCTGCATAGAAGGCCTCACGGCCGCCGATATCGATCTCGCCAGCGCTTCGAAACGCGTCATCATCAGCGCCGAGCGCATCGTGCCGGAAGAAGACATGCGCCGCCGCCCGCACCGCACGACCATCCCTTCGGTGGTCGTCGATGCCGTGGTCGAGGCGCCGTTCGGGTGCTACCCCGGCAATATGCCCTACCTGTACTTCTCGGACGAAGACCATCTGCGCGAGTGGCTGCAGGCCGAGGAGGATCCGGAAGTGTTCAAGGCCTTCGTTGAGAAGTACATCTATGGCACAGATTACTTCTACGAGTATCTGGACCTGTGCGGCGGGATGAGGCGGATGATCCAGCTTCGCCGCAAGGAGTATATGGTTGACGGCGCGGCCTGCGACTGAGCGGGGGCGGGAGGAATCTTATGAGCGACTATAACGCGATGGAACTGATGGTGGTGGTTGCGGCTCGCAGCCTGCCGAACGCGGCTTCGGTGGTCGTGGGGACGGGCGCGCCGTGCGCGGCGGCGATGCTGGCGCAGAAGACACACGCGCCCGACCTGGTGGTGATGTTCGAGGCTGGGGGGTTGGGTCCGAAGATGCGCTCCGCGCCGGTGTCGGTCGGCGACAGCCACACGTTCTACCATGCCATCCAGGCCTCCTCGATGAACACGATCATGGACGCCTGCTCGCGCGGGTGCGTGGATTTTGCCTTCCTGGGTGCGGCTCAGATTGACATGTTCGGCAACCTGAACACCACCTGCATCGGCGACTGGAAAGCCCCGAAGACCCGCTTCCCCGGGTCGGGTGGGGGCAACGACCTCGCGTCGCTTTGCCGCCACAGCATCATCATGACCCCGCAGGACCGCCGGCGTTTCGCCGCGAAGCTCGACTTCGTGACGTCCCCCGGCTACCTGACCGGCAAGGGGGCGCGGGAAGCGGCGGGGCTTCCGAGAGGGACCGGGCCGCACCGCGTCATCACGAACATGGCGGTGATGGGCTACGACGATGAGACCTGCCGGATGAAGGTGCTCTCGATCAACGAGGGGCATACGCGGGAAGAGGTCATCGAGAACACGGGATTCGAGCTTCTGTTCGCCGAGCATCTGGAGGTTACGAAGCGCCCGACGAAGCACGAGCTCAAGATTCTGCGCGAAGAGGTGGACCCGACCCGCGTCATCATCGGGCGGTAGGCGTTTCCGTCACGCTGAACACGTCATCCTGAGCTTGACTCAGGACCCATCCGGGAGCGCACCTGTGGATTCCGGATCGGAGTCCGGAATGACGTGTTGAGGGCGCGGGCCCGTGGATTCCGGATCGGAGTCCGGAATGACGTGTGGCGGTGGCATTCACGTCATCCTGAGCTCGACTCAGGACCCATCCGGGAGCGCACCTGTGGATTCCGGATCGGAGTCCGGAATGACGTGTTGAGGGCGCGGACCCGTAGGTTCCGGATCGGAGTCCGGAATGACGTGTGGCGGTGGCATTCACGTCATCCTGAGCTTGACTCAGGACCCATCCGGTCCGGGCTCTGCTATAATGCCCCGGTGGCCCGGGCTCCGGGCGGCCGTACCACAACAGAAAGCAGATTCCGACACATGGCTAAGTTGACGATTCGCGAAAGCAATGACTGCAAGCACGACTTCATGTCGGTGGGGGCGATTGTCCGCCGGCTCGACCCCGGCGTCATCCCCCTGCACGAGGCAACCCACTACGAGATGCACTGCTCCGGCGGCGAGTACAACCCGGCCGCCGCGCTGGCCCGTACGTTCGGATTGCGCACCGCCGTGCTGAGCGCGAGCGTCGAGTACCCGGCCGGCTGGTGGATCGCCACGCAGGCCCGCAAGATGGGCGTCGAAACGTACTTCAAGTGGTTCCCCTACGACGGCGTCGGCAATCCCCGCATCGCCGCAATCTACAGCGACCGCGGCTACGGCGTCCGTCCGCCGGAGGTCTGGTACGACCGCGCCAACGAGGCTGGAGCGCTGCTCAAGCCCGGCGATTTCGACTTCGAAGATCTCTTCGGCGTTAGGGGCGTCCGCTGGTTCCACAGCGGCGGCATCTTCGCGGCGCTCTCCGCGACCACCGGCCCGCTGATCATCCAGGGGATGCAGGCCGCTCGCAAGAACGGCGTCGTCGCCAGCTACGACCTGAACTTCCGCGAAAAGCTGTGGAAGGGCTCCGGCGGGGCCGAGCGCGGTGTCGAGGTCAACAGGAGCATCGCGCAGAACGTGGACGTGCTGTTCGGAAACGAAGAGGACCTGCAGCTCGGGCTGGGTATCCAGGGGCCGGACGTCTCTTCGCACAAGTCGAAGCTCGACACCGAGAACTTCCGCGTGATGATCGAGCGGGTCATAGCCGCATATCCCAACATCAAGCTCGCCGCCACCACGCTGCGCGAAGTCCACTCGGCGGCGAGGCATTCGTGGAAGGCCGTCATGTGGTACGACGGCGAGTTCTACGAGAGCCCGGCGTGCGAGCTGGACATCTACGACAGGGTGGGGGGCGGCGACGGCTTCGCCTCGGGGCTGATGTACGGACTGCTCACGGGTGAGGAGCCGCTCGCTTCGCTGAAGCTGGGATGGGCGCACGGCGCGCTGCTGACAACTTATCCGGGAGACGTCTCCATGGCCCGGCTGGATCAGGTGAAGCGCCTTGCCGAAGGCGGCAGCGCGCGCATTCAGAGATAGTGCGTCGCCTTCGCAAAAACGGACTCGCCTTGAACAGAGTTGTGATGGCGTGATAGAATGCTTCGTAGAGCCGGAGAGGGGGGGCACCAGACAAGCCCGGCGCTGCCTCAGGGAAAAGAGACCGTATTGAAGACTAAGGATGATTCTGAAAGCCGCTCTCCGGTTTCCATCGGCGGGGTAACCCCGGACTCGCGCCTGCGCGATCTGGTGGAGCGCCTGAGCGGTCAAAAGGTTGCCGACTGCTATCAGTGCGGTGAATGCACCGCCGGGTGTCCCGTCGCTTTCGCGATGGACCTGATGCCCAACCAGGTCACGCGGCTTGTGCAGCTCGGGCTGGCCGAAGAAGTGCTGGCCTGCCGCACCATCTGGCTGTGCGCCGGATGCCAGACCTGCGTCGCCCGCTGTCCCCAGCTTGTGGAGCCGAGCGCCATAATGGACGCGCTGAGGCAGATCGCCGCTGAGAGGGGCATCAAGGCGCCGGAAGGGGAGATCGAGGCGTTTCACAAGGCCTTTCTCAACTCGGTCGAGCGTTCGGGCCGCGTTCACGAGATGGGCATGATCGCCGAACTCAAGCTCAAGACGCGCAAGTTTGTCAAGGATGTGCCCGTGGGACTTGGACTTTTCACGAAGGGCAAGCTCTCACCGCTGCCGAAACCCGTCAAAGACCGCGCCGCCGTGAAGAAGATCTTCAAAGAACTCCGCAAGCACGAGGAGACCGCCGATGAGTAGTGCCCCGGACAACGCCGGCCCGATGAAGTACGCTTACTATCCGGGATGCTCGCTGCACTCTACCGCGAAAGAATACGACGCCTCCACCCGGGCGGTCTCGGAAGCGCTCGGCGTCGAACTGCTCGAGATACCCGACTGGAACTGCTGCGGCGCAAGTTCGGCGCACGGCGAGGGGCACCTGCTCAGCACCGGGCTGCCCGGCCGCAACATCCTTCTTGCCGAACAGATGGGGCTCGACATCGCCGTGCCCTGCGCCGCCTGCTACAACAGGCTTGCGGTGGCGAACGCCGAGATGAGGAGCGACCCCGGTCTTGCGGAGAAGGTCTCGGGAGTCGTGGGGCTTCAGTTCCAGGGAACATCCGATGTCCGCCCGCTCGTTGATATTATTGTAAACGATGACGGCCTCGAAGCGATCGGCGCGAGAGTCCGCCGCCAGCTCGAAGGCCTCAAAGTCGCCTGTTACTACGGGTGCTTGCTCGTCCGCCCGCCGAGGGTGCTCGGTTTTGATGATGCGGACGAACCGATGACGATGGACAATCTTGTCACGGCGCTCGGTGGAGAGCCCGTCACCTGGCCGCACAAGACCGAATGCTGCGGAGCGAGCTTCTCGCTAACCCGAGTGGATGTGGTGCAGAAGATGACCGGCGACGTTCTGCGGATGGCCAGGGACTGCGGCGCGAACTGCGTTGTCTGCGCCTGCCCGCTGTGCATGACCAACCTGGACATGCGCCAGGGCGGCATCGAGAGCTTGACGGGCGAGAAGATCGGCTTGCCGATCTTCTACTTTACCGAACTTCTGGCGCTGGCGATGGGTCTGGATATGGTCAAGAGCTGCTGGAAGATGCATTTTGTGAGCCCCGAACCGCTGCTGCGGGAGACCGCCGCGGTTTGACTATACTTCTAAAGAACGGTGGACCAGTGATATGGCGCGTGTAGGCGTTTTCGTCTGCTGGTGCGGATCTAACATAGCGAAAACCGTGGATGTCGAGCGGGTGGCCAAAGAGGCCGCCAGCATCCCGGGCGTGGTCTTCTCGACCGACTACAAGTATATGTGCTCGGAGCCCGGGCAGAACCTTGTCAAGGATGCCATCCTCGAGCACAAACTCGACCGGATTGTGGTCGCGTCCTGCTCGCCCCGGCTGCACGAGCCCACGTTTCAGCGCTGCATCGCGGATGCGGGCTTGAACCCGTTCATGAGCGAGATGGCCAACATCCGCGAGCACTGCTCGTGGGTGCATCACGACAAGGAAGAGGCTTCGGCCAAAGCCCTCGACCTGATCAAGATGGCGGTCGCGAAGGTGCGCAAGGACGAGCCGCTGTTCCAGAACCCGATTCCCATCACGAAACGGGCGCTCGTCGTGGGAGGCGGCGTGGCGGGCATTCAGGCCGCGCTCGATATCGCGGACGCGGGCTATCCGGTCACGCTCGTTGAGCGCACGCCGAGCATCGGCGGCCGCATGGCGCAGTACGACAAGACTTTTCCCACACTCGACTGCGCCGCCTGCATCCTTACCCCGAAGATGGTGGACTGCGCATCGCATCCGAACATCACCATCCTCACCTACGCCGAGGTCGAAGAGGTGTCCGGGTTCGTCGGCAACTTTACGGTAAAGATCCGCAAGCGCGCCCGCAGCGTGGACATGGAGAAGTGCACAGGTTGCGGAATCTGCTACAGCAAGTGCCCCGTCAAGGTCCCGAGCGAGTTCGACGAGGGGCTGGGCGAGCGGCGAGCAATCTACGTGCCCTTCCCGCAGGCCGTCCCGAACGTCCCTGTCATAGACCGCGAGCACTGCCGGCTTCACAACGACCTCAAGTGCGGAGTCTGCGCGAAGGTCTGCCCGACGGGCGCCATAGACTACGAGCAGGAAGACGAGATAATCGAAGAGCAGTTCGGCGCCATCGTCGCCGCGACAGGCTTCAAGACCTGGGACAGGGCGAAGATCGGCGAGTACGGCGCGGGCAAGATTCCCGATGTCATCTCGGCGCTGCAGTTCGAGCGCCTGATGAACGCGTCCGGGCCAACGGAAGGCAAGATCGTCCGGCCGTCCGATCACACGCCCCCTAAGACCGTCGTGTTCGTCGCCTGCGTCGGCTCGCGCGATCAGAACCACGGCCACAAGTACTGCAGCAAGGTCTGCTGTATGTACACCGCCAAGCACGCCCTGCTTCTCAAAGAGAAGATGCCGGACGCCGAAGCCTATGTCTTCTATATGGACATCCGCGCCAACGGCAAGGGCTACGAAGAGTTCGTGCGGCGCGCTATCGAGGAGTACGGCGCGAACTACATCCGGGGCCGCGTCTCGCGGATGTATCAACTCGGCGACAAGGTCGTCGTGAAAGGCGCCGACACGCTGGCGGGCAAGCCTGTCGAGATAAGAGCAGACCTCGTTGTGCTCGCGAA
>JAGVUD010000201.1 GCA_019136435.1 Armatimonadota bacterium
GGCGATGGGGCGCTCAAACCTCCTTATCAACCCCGTCCGCTCGCATCGTCTTTCGCAGGTATCGAAGCAAGCCCGAATCCGCTTCCGGTCACCGATGGATTCGAGCTTCCTGGGATCGGGTGGGAGGCGGGATTACTCCCGCCGTCCCCCCACACCACCGGACGTACGGTTCCGTATCACGGCGGTTGGAATGAAACGTTGGTGTTCAGGCATAGGCTTTGACAGTCGCCAGCAGGGAGACCAATCCCATCCGCTGGAACGTGGCGGCGGGGTAGGCCGCATTCATGTGCGAGGAACCCGCGTTCCACCACGGGCCACGCCCATTACAGGCACAGCGCCACGCTTTGGCCTCGGTGAACCCAAGGGCGATCAGGCGACGGGCGCGAGTGTAAACCCGCTTCCACCGTCGCCAGATCAGGCACCGCAGCTTGCGCCGCAGCCACCCGTCCAGGTCCTCGAACACGCCATACGTCGTGGCTTTCCGGTAGTAGTTCGCCCAGCCCCTCACCACGGGGTTGAGGTCCTTTTGGATGAAGCGCCCCAGGTTGCGTCCCCGACCCACCCGGATCAGTTGCCGCACCTTGTCCTTGAAGCGGGTCACCGAACGTGCCGCAACTTTGAGCCGCGGCTGACGCTGCACCGTCATGCTGTAGCCAAGAAACTTCGCCTCCCACGGGCGGGTCACCGAGCTTTTCGCCTCGTTGACTTTGAGCCGCAGCTTGCCCAGCAGATACGCCTTCAGCGACGCCATCACCCGTTCCCCAGCCCGGCGCGACTTCACGTACACGTTACAGTCGTCCGCATACCGGCAGAACCGATGCCCTCGCCGCTCCAGTTCCTTGTCGAGGTCATCCAGCAGAATGTTGGACAGCAAAGGCGATAGCGGCCCGCCTTGCGGCGTGCCCTCCACTCGCTGCTCCACCAACCCGCCGATCATCATCCCGCTTTGCAGGTAGCGTCGGATCAACCCCAGCACCCGCCGGTCGTTGACCTTCCGCCCCACCCGCGCCATGAGCACGTCGTGGTTCACCCGGTCGAAGAACTTCTCCAAATCAAGATCGACCACCCAGCGGTGGCCCGCCTCGACATACGCCCGCGCGGCTTCCACCGCCCCGTGCGCCCCACGCCCAGGCCGAAACCCGTAGCTATGGTCAGAAAAGTCCGGTTCCCACACCGGGCTCATCACTTGATGCAGCGCCTGCTGGATCAGACGGTCCGTCACCGTCGGAATTCCCAGCATCCTCGTCCCTCCTCCTCCCGGCTTGGGAATATCCACCCGCCGTACAAGGTGCGGCTGGTAGCTCCCCGCCAGAAGTTGCGCCTTGATCTGCGCCCAGTGCTGCCGCAGATGCCCCCGCAGTTGCCCCGTGGTCATCCCATCAACCCCGGCGGCCCCTTGGTTGCGCTCCACGGCCCGCAAGGCCAGCAGCATGTTCTCCCGGCTCACGACGGCTTCCATCGTGACCCGGCCTGCGGCGTTCCTCGGCTCGGTCTTGACCGTGACCTTTGACGCGCTTTCGATCCCGTGGCTTTGCCGCTTCCGGCCGCTCCACCACAGGTCCAGCTCCGGCATCTCAGCCTTCAGGTCTGCGTCTTCAGTGCTCATCGATCCGACCGGCGATACGCCCCGTTCTTCCTTTGGGCCTTCAGCGCGTCGCCACGCTTACTATGCCCTCGGCTGACTCCTCGTCCGCCCTCCCGCCGCCTCTCGACGGCGGTAGCCACAGGGGCAGCGTTCGAGGTCTCCCCGGGTAATGCACACACACCTCCCCGCTCATCCGCACCGCATCTACACCACGACTCTCCGGACAAGCTTCGGACTTCGACGATATTCGCCGTCTCATCTCCATCGCAGTGCCTCATATGCGGTTCTTGTTCATCACGGTAGCGTTTTGCCTGCGGCTTCCTTCGGATTCCGCCTCGCGGCGGACACCCTTGCCGTCCGGCTAGCACTTCCCCTTGTCGGGCGTGCAGGGGACTTGAACCCCCAAGTGTGTGCGCCCTGCCGGGCGCACCAAATGAAAAAGGCCGGGCCCGAGCCCGGCCTTTGTGTGATTTCA
>JAGVUD010000495.1 GCA_019136435.1 Armatimonadota bacterium
CGTCTCGCCCTGTGTGGCGCAGCCAGGGATGGCCGGGACCTCCGCCCAGAGCCCGCCCTCTTCAGCCTCGTGGATGATGATCTTGAGTTTCATGGCATCAGCGTATCACAATCGCCGCTCAGCCTGCAGAGCAGACCGGCGCCGGACAACTTCGGCCGGGCAGGGCGTGGCGCCTCCCCGCGCCACCCTTCAGTGCCGGAAATGGCGGATGCCGGTGAAGACCATAGCCATGTCATGCGCGTCGGCGACGGCGATGGTGTTCGGGTCCTCCACCGAGCCGCCGGGCTGAATGATGGCGGTCACCCCTGCTCTGGCCGCTTCCTCGGGGCCGTCGGGCTTGGGGAAGAACGCATCCGACCCGAGCACGCTTCCTCGCGCCGTGTCTCCGGCATGCTCGGCGGCGATTCGCACCGACCCGACCCGGTTCATCTGCCCCGCCCCCACCCCGAGCAGCGTGTCGTCCTTGCACATGACGATGGCATTCGACTTGACATGCTTCGCGACTTTCCAGGCGAAACGGAGGTCCTTCCACTCGGCATCCGTCGGCTGGCGCTTCGAGACGACCGAGAGCTTCGACTCGTCGAGATCGGACAGGTCGGCATCCTGCGCCAGCAATCCGCCAGCAACGGTCTTGGCGACCACCGCATCACGGACGCCTGACGAGAGGTCCACATCGAGCAGGCGCAGATTGGCGCCCCATTTCTTCTTCTCCTTCAGAATCGGAAGCGCTTCGGGCGCGAAACCGGGAGCGATGACCGCTTCGAAGAACGTGTTCGGGCCGGTGATGACCTCCGCCGTCGCGAGATCCACCGGGCGGTTAAGCGCGATGATGCCGCCAAACGCGGAGATCGGGTCGCCTTCGCGCGCCGCCGAGAAGGCATCGGCAAGCGCCGGGCGGACGGCCAGCCCGCACGGGTTGGTGTGCTTCACGATGACGCAGGCGGGCCCGTCGAACTCGAGCACGGCGGCGAGAGCAGCGTCGAGATCAACGATGTTGTTGTACGAAAGCTCCTTGCCGCCGAGCTGCCGCGCGCTCGCCAGCGAGATTCCCCGGAAGTTCGGGTCGGCATAGAACGCTCCGGTCTGGTGCGGGTTCTCTCCGTAGCGCAGCGACTGCAGGCGGTCGTAGCTGAGAACGAGCGAGGAGGGGAACTTCTCGAGCGGCTGTTCCTGCTCGAGGTTGCGGCTCATCCAGCTACAGATGGCGGCGTCGTAGGCGGCGGTGTGCTGGAAGGCCTTCACCATAAGCTCGGCGCGCAAAGGACGCGGCACGCCGCCGGTGGCGCGCAGGCTCTGGATGACGCGCGGGTAGTCGGCGGGATCAACAAGAATCACGACGTCGCGGAAGTTCTTCGCCGCCGAGCGCACCATGCTCGGGCCACCGATGTCTATGTTCTCGATGGCGTCTTCCTCGGTGACGCCCGGCCTGGCCACTGTCTCGCGGAACGGGTAGAGGTTGACGCAGACGAGGTCAATCGGCTCGATGCCGTGCGCCTTGACGGCGGCTTCGTGCTCGGCGTTGCCGCGAATGTGCAGGATGCCGCCGTGCACCTTCGGGTGGAGCGTCTTGACCCGGCCGTCCATCATCTCCGGAAAGCCCGTAAGGTCGCTGATGTCGCGCACGCTGAGTCCCGCATCGCGCAGCGCCTTTGCCGTGCCGCCGGTCGAAACGAGGTCAATACCGAGGTCCGCGAGGTCCTTCGCGAAGTCAACGATTCCCGCCTTGTTCGAGACGCTGATGAGCGCCCTTTTCACTCCTGCCGCCATGCTTTTTCCTCCCCGAAATGGCCCGGAAACGAAAAACGCCCGGGCCGCGATTGATCTCGTGCCCAGGCGATCGGCAATTCCCAGGCCAGTGCTCCCCGGTGGTTTTCCACCTGTTCGCCAGTTACACCGGCCCTTGCTGATTGTGCTCTGGCGGGATTATACCGGCGCGCCAGGGGCGTGTCAACGCGACGGCGCCAGCGCATGCCGGATGCCCGAAAGATGAATTGCACACTTGACATAATGTAATGTATGCTTTACACTGTGAACGATGAAGGCCGTGCGGAGCCAGAA
>JAGVUD010000002.1 GCA_019136435.1 Armatimonadota bacterium
AACGCCGGTTCCGACATCACACGCTCGATGGCGGCAAGGTACGCGGCCTTCTCGAGCGCTGTGCGATAGGGTTCGCTGTCAGCCGTCAGAAAGCAGACCCGATTCTTGTAGGTCTGCTGCGCGAAGAACTCCCTGACCGCGTCGGTGGAGTCCGGGGTCGGCCTATGGATGACCAGTTTGATCTTGCCTGCCTCCAGCGCAATCTGGTCGAACGGGCTGAGCGGATATACTTCCTGGAAGACATCACCCGTCGTTGGCCGGAATAGGTCCGCCAGTCGCTTGCGCAACTCCTGTTCGCGCATGTCTGCAGTGGTGTTGCGGACGTATTCCTCCACTTTGGCGACAAGGTTCTCGGTGTTTCGAAACACGAGCTTGCTGCCCGCCATCGGGTGCAGATAGTTCGCCCTCTCCTGGAGAAGGTCAATTGCCTGTCTCAGCCGTGCCAGGTCGCGCCCGGGCTCAGCAAGGTATTCCGCAATCTCTGTTCGGTGCAGCCCGACGGTCGGATTTACGGCCGTGCTGAGCGAGGAAAGGAAGAGCAGCCTGGCGGCGTCCTGAGCGTCAGTTCCTCCGTCTGCGTCAATCCTCTGCGCTGTGGCGTTTCCGTTGGAGTCCTGAACGTCCTTGGCGACCGCAGCTTCAAAACTGCTGTTGATCTGTGCGATTTCGCTCTTCATGCTCTGATCGAGCAGATCAAAGTCCTGAGCGCACACCAGGCAATGGCTCTTCGCCTGTCCGGTCTCCCACAGCCGCTGCACCATGAGCCGGACTATGCGGATCAGGGCGCGTGTCTGCTGAAAGGATGCGTTCTCTTTCACCCTCGCGTAGAGGTCGCGGATGGCGGGATGGAACGGGTATGCGTTGATGAAGCGCTGCCGGACGTCCGGCGAGACATCAGTGATCAGCCCCATCTTCTGCGCCTGGTCCAGTGCCTGGGCGTGTCCTTCGGCCACCTGTGCCACCTCTTCGCCGGAAGGCAGACGGGCAAAAAGCCGCTTGCGCAGGATGCAGTAGAGCTCGTCGGTGCTGAGGTCGACCGGTGTCAGGGTTGTCGCGACGCGGTTGGCCTCGTAGTCGGCGTCTTTGAGGGAGTCCAGGGCAACGGCGCTGCCCTGGTAGGCAGTGCCGGCGAGGTCGGTGAGGACGATGCACACGTTGGGCAGCTTGTTGTCCTTCACGGACTGGAAGAGGTTGCGCAGTGCGATCGTCGTCAGGGCGTCGAGTGAAGTGGCGCCTGTCGTGATCGCGCGGACGGCCTCGAAATAGGGAGGCAACTCGTCGAGCAGGATCAGAGTGGGTTCGCCACCCAGAAGACGCTCCCATTCGATCTCCGTTGGGGCCCGCAGCGGCGAGTAGCAGTCGCGCAGGGCCTCCTTCTTGCCGATCTGTTCAGCCAGAAACCCCCACAGGCCGTTGGGTGTTGGCTGCGCGCCGCCGCTGAATGTGATCAGCCTCACTCCTCCCAGTGGGCCGAGTTCGTAGCCGCAGTCCGCGAGCACGCCTGCGCGCAGTGACTGGTGTTTCGCAAGCAACCCGAGGGCGAGGAGACTGTGAGTCTTGCCCCCTCCCATGGACTGGGACAGCCGGAATATGCCGCAAGCTCCGTCTCTCTGTTCGAGCCTCTTGAAGGCTTCGGGGAGAAGGATGCGCATCGCGGCGGTGATGTAGTTCTCCGCGAAGAAATCGGTGGCCTTTATGGCCTCAATGTCGCTGAGATTCCAGACGGTGTCGGCCTGTGATCTCTCGAATACAGTTTTTCGCGGTTCTAGAGCCTCGAAGAGCGTTATCATGCGGCTTCGGATCTTTCCTTGAGAGCTAATGCTCGTTCACCCGGCAGTTCTAGGCCTCACAAGCCTTGAGATATCCGGTGAGCCTCTCGCCTGCCTCCGCGTATTGTTTGCCAAACTGCCTCAGATTCCCTCCACGGCGTCCATCAGCCCCGGTTTCCTCACCTGGGCCACGCTTGCACCCCCCCCTTGCCCTCCCGCCGCGCGTCTGGTAGTATACTTTCGCCCGGCCGGGCATACGCCCGAATGCGGCCGCCCAGTGGC
>JAGVUD010000107.1:0-2050 GCA_019136435.1 Armatimonadota bacterium
GTACAAGAAATCTCGTGACGGTGGGGCCAATCCGGAGAAGGAGGTTTACTTCGAGCAGCCGCCGGCGGCGTTCAAGGTGTGGGATGACGATCTTGAGAAGTGGAAGTACGAGTTGAACGAGGGGCAGCGGCCGGGCATCCCCCCGGCGGAGAATATCGAGCATCTCAACGAGCACTGGGACTACTACCAGAACATCATCGACACCTCCAGCTCTGAGCATATTGACCGCTACGTGTGCTGCCTCTACAGCAAGACGGAGGTGGGAGATCCGGTTTTCAGCGACTTCTCCGAGAGGTGGCATGTGGCGAAGAACGGCGTGCCCTGGCCGCCCCCCGGCACCCGTTTGATAGGCGGCATGGACTTCGGACAGACCCGCCGCGCGGTGCTGGGCTATATGGGCTCCGACGGTCGGCTGAATGTGTTCGCCGAGGCTGTAGACCCGACGGGGAGCGTGGAGACCTTCGCCAACAACGTCCTGCGCCCTATGCTGGCGGCGCATGGCTTTTCGATCACTGATCTTACCCTCTACTGCGACCCGGCGGCGTTGAACCGCTCGGAGCACTCTCCGCTGGGCGGCATTCTGCTTATGCGGGGCTGCGGATTTGACGCAGTTCCCCCGGCCCGGCTGCCGAACAACGACATCGGCACGCGTCTTGAGGCGGTGCGGCACTTCTTGAACCGCCTCATCAACAACAAGGGGGCGGTGCAGATCGACCCCGGCTGCACCGCGCTTATCCGGTCGATAGGCGGCGGCTATGTCTGGGGGCGGCGCAAGATCGGCGCGGAGTACATGAACACGGACGAACCGGCGAAGAACGCCCACTCTCACATTGCCGACGCCTTCGAGTACATGTGCTGCGGCGCCCGCTGGGGCGTGGATCAGATGAAGATGTCCGAGGTGACCGGGCGCGCCTATGTCCGGGAGGGCTCCTTGTACGTTCCGGCATGGCAGCGGGCGGGGGACGGCGGGGAAGAGGCGTTGTGTTGATTGTCATTTTCCGCAACCTGTGGGGTTGACAATCCCTACGGCTTGTGGTAAGACAGCCTCGTGAAAACGGATATTCCATCCTCTGCCGCAGAAAACGCCCTCGCCTCTCGGGTGCTTCGGGTGTTTCAGGAGAATGTCACGCACCGCAGAACAAGCGGGGCGGATGCCGTTCTCACAATGGCTTTAGAGGCATGGGCGAGAAAGCCGCCCCCCGAAGACATCCGCCTGTTTCAGTCGATGGGCGTGCTTCCCAAGACCTACGACTCTCTTACCCGCGTCAAGCTCGTGCAGATCATGGCCGTCCTCAACCGGGTGTTCGGGCAGATCGGTGACAAGTCCTGGGGGCTGACGCACAGCCCCGACCCCGTGCTGCCGACCGATGTGCAGGCGGGCATCGTCATGAAGTACGCCGCCGAGGGCCTGAAGCTGGCGCAGGCGAACGGCGCGACCACCCCGGAAGAGATTGCCGAATACGCCAACGCGGCGCTCAAGGCGAACGAGAAGCAGATCGATCACGATCGGATAGCGTTTGCGGCGGAGCGGGCGGAGCGGCTGGAGCGCGTTGTCGATGACATTTTTCTTGAGGCCGGATTCACGGTCACGGTCATCCGCAAATTTGTGGCGAATCTCGTCAAATTCGGCACAGCGGTCATAATCGGCCCCTGCGACGAGCCGACAGTGCAGCTTGTCCTGCAGGGCGATAAGGACAGCGTTTCCTACAAGCCGCAGATCAAGAAGGCCGTGCGTTTCACTGTTCCCTCCACCATGGATGTCTATCCCTCTCCCGGCGCGATAGGCCCGGATGATGCCGATCTTTGCATCCGGGTGCGCTATACCAAGGCCGAGCTTGCCCGCGCCGCCGAATCGAAGGCGAAAGGCGCTTGGCGCTCCGATGTGATTCGCGATATTCTTCTTCAGCATCCCCGAGGTGTCGATATTAGTTCACAGACGATGACTGATGCGGCGGAGCGCTCGGCGCAGCTTGGAGAGACGACGGGCACGACGAAGAAATATGAGGCTGTGCGGTGGTTCGGGTTAGCGTCGGGGAAAGAGCTGCAGGAG
>JAGVUD010000107.1:2090-3340 GCA_019136435.1 Armatimonadota bacterium
GGAATCCTATTACGAGACAGAGGCGGTCGTGTTGGCGGGGCGGGTCATTTACTCCAAGGTGTGCGACCCCGCCGTCGGGCGCCCCGTGGCTAAGACATGCTTCTACGGCGACTCGGCCCAGTTCTTCGGCTGGCCCCCCGCTTCGCAGATCGACAACTGCCAGACGCTTATGAATATCGCGATGGCCGCTCTCAAGAAGCAGCTTCAACTCGCCGGGCTCGTGCCGCTGGTGGTCAACGATTATTCGAGCTTTGTCGACGCCGACCGCCCCGGCGCGTTCGCCCTTTCTCCCGGCAAGGTGTTTCTCCGCAACGCCAATGCGTTCAGCCAGACCGCCCAGCAGGGTGCCGCCATTCAGCCGGTGGCGCTTCCCAATCTCATCCGCGAGATCATCGCCCTGTTTGATGCCATCGCCAAGTTGGCCGATGACGCCTCCGGCTTCAACCGGAATATGCTGGGCTCGGGCAACTTCGCCGGCGCAGCTCGGACCGCAACCGGGCTCATGCAGATTCAGGAGGCGGCTTCGATCATCGCCACCTTCGTGATCGGCAACGTCGACGCGACCGCTATTGTCCCGATGTTGAACAAGGTGATTGCCTACATCAACCGTAACCACCCCGACAAACGCTGCAAGGGAGACGCGCAGATCATCGCCCGCGGCCAGTTGTCGAAGGTCATGCGCTCGGCCCAGCAGCAGGTCGTCTCCGCAGGCTTCCAAGCGATGATGACGCCTCTCATGGCGCAGTTGCTCGGTCCTGAGAAACTTCTTATCGCCCTTCGGGAGTATCTGAAGAACACCGAGTTCCCGAACGCCGACAAGCTCATCCCGGATGAGGATCGGCAGGCATTCCTCGCCACCATGGCGGATGCCGAACGCTCGGCGGCTCTCTTGACGCAGGTGAGCCAAGGTGAGCAGGGCGGGGCGCAGGGCGGGGCGCAGGGCGGGGCGCAGGGCGGGGCGCAGGGGGGCGGGCAGCCGCAAGGGTATCAGGCACAGCCCCAGCAGGCGATGAAACAGGCGGGCATGGGACGTGAAAGCGGCGTGGCCGCAAGGCGAGGTGTAGCATGATTAATGATTTTCCCTATTTTGAGAAGGCGGATGTGGGGGGCTTGACGCGAGCCGAGCTTGACGCTGCCGCCGATTTGGTGGACACTCCGGGATGGGCGGTCGTGAAGAAGTATCTGGCGGCTATCACGGCGCCCGTGCTCCCGGCGATCTACACCAACACAGATCCCGATAAGCAGCTTTT
>JAGVUD010000538.1 GCA_019136435.1 Armatimonadota bacterium
TGCCGTTGTGCTTCGGCCCGTTCGTTCCGGAGAACTCCGAACACGAAGCACTCGCGGGGGTTCCAACCGGGACGTAGGATGAGAAGGACGAAACCGCACAACGTCATCCTGAACTTGATTCAGGACCCACCTCCGTGAAGCATCTGGATGCCGGATCAAGTCCGGCATGACGTTGCCGGGACCCACCTCCATGAAGCGTCTGGATGCCGGATCAAGTCCGGCATGACGTTGCGGGGACCCACCTCCGTGAAGCATCTGGATGCCGGATCAAGTCCGGCATGACGTTGCGGGAGGCCGACTCAGGTCATTCCGACGGAGTCCGCGACGAGGAATCCCTGTGCCGTTGTGCTTCGGCCCGTTCGTTCCGGAGAACTTAGGATGAGAAACAGCTGCGCTGGCTTCTAGAAAGACACCAGCATCTGCCAGATGAACGCGCAGCCGGGCGCATCCACTTCCTTCCAGATGCGCGCCGCCAGCTCCTCGTTTTCGGGCGGCCGCTGCCGCTCCTGACGCTTCACTTCCCACGGCACGCAGACGCCGGGCTCAGCGCCATCGGGAGCGGCAAGCGATGACGGGCGGGCCGCCGGATTCATGGGCGTAAGGTCAACCGGACTGTCGGCGGACGAGTAGACGCCGTGCTCGCGCGTGAAATCGGTCAGCGCGCGCAGGTTCTCGGGGCGCGTGTCGTTCTGCATGATGGCGCTGGCGTCCATGATATAGCCGCCGTCCCTGGCCACCCCGTCCATGATCGCCTTGCAGCATGCGCGGACTTCGTCCGGCGTCCCGTGCGACAGCAGCATGTTGGGGACACCGCCGCTCAGGCAGAAACGATCACCGAGGACCCGGTGAGCCTCGAAGATGTCCGTTCTGTCCGCGTGGAAAACGATGCTGCGCTCAGGAAGCTCGCGGAAGCTCATCAGATGCGCGCCCCAGCCGCCCTCGGCGTAGCAGAGCGTCTGTCGGCCGCATGCCCAAAGCTCCTCGATGATCGCCCGCACCATCGGCCAGTAGTGCGACGCGAACTGCGCGGGCGTGACAAACGGCACGCAGCCGCGATGCATCCAGAAGCCGATGGGAACCAGGCCCGCCGGGTCCGACGTGGTCAGCGCCACGTGGAGCAGATGCGGCATCAGGGCTTCGCACGCCGCGAGGACCTTCTCGGGCTGAGTGTGCATGTCCATCGTCAGCCCGATGTACCCGCGCAGCTTGTCGCCGAGGATGTCCAGCGGCGCCTTGAGGATGCCCGCGATGGCCGAAGGCGTGCCGCACTCGGTGCGCAGACGCTCGACCTGCGGGCCGAAGTCGCCGAAGTACTGCTGCATCGCCGTCGCGGCCTTGACCAGCGCGACGCGAGAGCGGTAAGGATCGCTTACCGGCCCGATCTCGCCAGCGACGCGCGGGAGCCAGACGGAGTACAGAAACGCTGTCGGATCGGCGATGAGCTGGTCGTACTCATCGGCTCTCATCCACGCCTCGTCTTCGGAGGGCTCGCGATACTGGAACCCCACGTCCGCCGGGATATCGAGGCCCGGGACGGCGTAGTAGCGCAGCCCGAGCGCCTCCGTCAGCCCCGTCCAGACATAGACCATGTTCGGGACGACCGCGTCCCAGTCGAACTCCGCCGCGCACCTGACGGCAGCATCAAACGCCTTGTGATAGTCGTGCGTGACTTCCTGGCAGGTGTATCCCGCGTAGCGCGCCGTGAACTCCGCCACGAACGGGCGGATGGGCACCATGTCCGGCTGCCCGTTGCGTAGCGCCGTCACGTAGCGCGTCAGGCGCCGGCGGTAGAGGGCAGAGGTGTCTTGCATTTGGCTCAGTGAACCAGAAACCTGCAATGCGCCGTTCTACAACTCGACCCGGATGAGTTCGGGCGCGCTGGTGAGAACGGGCGGGTTTGAAGCTGGCTCCAGCGTCCCTTCCGCCACCGCGAAATCGTCCGGCGCGACCGCGTGTGATGCCGCAAGGATGCGCACCGGCCTCCCGGACGCGTCGTCCAGCACGAAGGAGTCTGGTGTGACCTCGGACGCCCGGCCCCACATGCGGAACCAGAAGCGCTTCGCTGCCTCGGGCACTATCGCCCCAGACGTATGAGCGCCCCTGATGCCGAGCACGCGCTTCGTGGTCACCCGCACGGTGTCGAGCCCGACGGTTTCCTCGCCCTGCGATGAGCCGTACTCACCCGAGATGCGCAGCGCCGCCACCGACGCCAGCACACCCGCCAGGTCGGAGGCCGTTGCCGCCGGCCCGCCGATGCTGTTCTTCCTGAAGTTTCGCGGCACGAGCAGCACGGCGTAGGCGCCCCACTGCGGATACGGGATCGGCTGAATGAGCGCGATCAGCGACACGCCGTTCGCGCCGATGAGAGCGACCGCGTTATCCTGCGTCCAGTCGCGGACGTTGCTCTTCAGGCTGAACTCGAGGCAGCCGCCGCTGTAGCCCGACCAGTCGCCGAGCGCGCCGGACGGGGCATCGAAGAAGAAGCAGTTGCTCGCCGGGTCCACCATCTGGATATACCCGCCCGGGTTTCCTCCGCTTGCGACCCAGGTGACAGGGTAGACCTTGATGATGCTGATGTAGCTCGATGCGCAGTGGTGGTCGGTAACGCGCCAGCCGTCGTCGCCCGACGAGAAGTCCCACGCCAGTCCGGCCCGGGCGGCCGGTGCGCTGACGAGCGCGAGGCATAGGCAAAGGAAAGCTCGAAACATCCGCTGCACCCCCTTGTTGCGAAGCGATAGCCCATTATACCACGCAGGCTGGCGTCAGGAGTCGAACAGGCTGAGTTGTGTGGGAGCGTCTGGCGCGGGCGGGGCACTGAGCGACGCGGCAAGTTCGTCGAGAAAGCCCGGAGTTGCTTCGCAGAGACCGGCGGAGGCGCGCAGGAGAGCATCGGTTCCGGGGCTGCCGGGCAGCGCGTACACGCTTCTGCCCTGGCGTCTGGCTTTGGCGGCGGTGTCCACGCTGCCGCTCTTCTCGCCCGCCTCGACGACGATCACGGCGAGCGACAGCCCGCTGATGATGCGGTCGCGCGCCATCAGTTGCGGTCCCTGCGGCGGCACGTGGGGCGCGAGTTCGGACAGCACGGCGCCGCGCTCGGCGATGCGTTCGGCCAGGAGCGCGTTCTCGCGGGGATGGATGCGGTTCAGCCCCGAACCGAGAACCGCGATTGTGCGGCCGGACGAGGCTTCGAGCGCGCCTTCGTGGGCGGCGCTGTCAATGCCGCGCGCAAGCCCGCTGATGACCGTGATGCCCCGCTCGCCCAGGCCCTCGGCCAGGAACCGGGCCGCGTCAACGGAAGGCGCTGACGGCTCGCGCGTGCCCACGACCGCGACCGCGGCTTCGTCTTCCGGCAGCACGTCGCCCACGGCGTACAGCAGCGCGGGCGCATCGGCTGCTGAAAGCAGATTGGCGGGGTAGCCGTCCTCGTCAATCGCGAGCAAGCTCACCCCGGCAGCGGCGAGCGAGTCCATCTGACGCTCAACGATGTCGAAATCGAGCGACCGAAGCTCCTCGACGATGGCGGGAGTTACGCGGGCAACGCTCAGAAGCTCGTCGTCCTCGGCGGAGAAGACGGCTTCGACGCCGCCAAAGCGCTCGGCGAGGCGCCGGGCGGTCGTTCCGCCCACACCCGCTACCATACTCAGCGCCAGCCAGTGGAGTTTGCTCATCGAGGGTCAACCATCCGAGTGAATCGTCCTTGTCATTGTCAGCACCAGCACAGCGCGCGCGCCTGCTCTGCGCATGGTTTGTGCGATCTCCCCGAGCGTTGCGCCCGAGTCGAACAGATCGTCAATCAGCAGCACACGCCTTGCCGCCACCGTCCTGTCGGCCCGGAAAGCCCCGGCGACATTGCGGCGTTTCTGGGCAAGAGTCCGGAACTCCTTCTGCGGCTCGGTGGCCCGCTCCTTCGTGACGGCCTTCAAGACGGGTATCACCAGAGCCTTCCCTAGGGCTTCGGCGAACGCCGCGACGTGGTCGAAGTCGCGCCGCACGGACGGGGGCACGGGCACGACGGCGTCGAAGCGGGACAGCTCAGGGTGCTCCTCCAGCAGGTTCAGAGCCTCGCGCACGAGCGGTTCGAGAACCGACCTGTCGCGCTGATACTTGAGGCGGTACGCCAGGCTGCCGACGCCGGTTCGCTGCCACTCCGCCCCCGAGAACGAGCTGTGGAACCCGAGCGACCAGCCGCACTCCCACGGGCCGCTCAGCTTCTGGGCATGCGGGCGGGACAGGAAGGCGGCGATATCGGCATCCGCCGCGCCCTCCGGCTGCGGCGCTCTGCCGGCGGGCCAGATCTTGCGGCGCTCGTCCTTGATCAGGACTCCCTCGGCGAGCAGTTGATCCACCACGCGCAGGACGTCGTAGGACGGAATACCGGACAGGCGCAGGTGAAACGGGCTGCTGGTGTGATTGCCGAGCCGCTCGGGATGGTCGCCGGAGAGAAGGTCCGCAATGCGGCTTCGCGGCAGGGCGCCCGGCATGGCGCTCACGCACGCGACGACCTGTTCGCGGATGCGAGCAGAGCGCGGTTCGTCCGGATGGTCGCGCCGCCACTGCTCCGCGACACAACGGATCTGACCGTAGCCGATGCTCTCGGGCAGGAGACTCTTGACGGGGCCGAGAGCCGCCGCGCTGCCAACATGGTCCAACGCGCCCCGTATCTGGGCAGCGATATCCCGCGGAACGACATCTTCGAGAGCGGCCGCGCCGGACGCCACAAGCCGGGACAGGTGGTTGTAAACGGTATCCTCGAACAGCGCGCGTTCCGCGGCGATCTGCTGCGGGGTCTTGCCCGCGCGGAACATCGCCTCCGTGAGTTCGTACGTGCCGCCTGCTTCGCGCTCCTGCATCTTGCGGGCCGCCGCCTTCGGAGGCGGCTGGCGCGGCAGGCGCAGGGGAATGGGCTCGCGCAGCTTGATTGCCCGCTCGGCGAAGGGCGTGAGGCTCAACACGGGGAGCTTCGCATCGCCGGTCGCCTTGAGATAGCGAAGCTCGACGAGCTGTTTGATCATTGAGACGACTTCGGACTGCCTGAAGCCCGCAAGGCGTCCGTAGTAGGGGCTCTCGGTGTATCCGAAGCGCTGCACATGCTCCGCCGTGGAACCGCTCAGAAGCTGCGCCAGCTTGTGCATCCCCACGCCCCACTTGAGACGGCGAAGAGCATCGAGGATCACGAGCGCGGTCTTCTCGTTGGCTTCCAGACTCCCGAACTCCCGCGGGGCCGCCGCCGCGGCCGTGACCTCGGCCTGATGGCGGCAGTTGTCGCAGCACTCCCGCGCTGATGGTTCGCCGGGGTCTCCAAAATGCTGCAGGATGATCCGCCTCCGGCAGGAGGTGGACTCGGCGTAGGCGATCATCTGGTCCAACTGCGAGTGGCGGAAGCGCCTGCGCGCCTCCCCTGCCCGCTCGGCTTCCCGCGCGGCGCGCGCGTCCCATTCACCAGCCGACAGAAGCATCCGCGGGCCCTCGTCCCCCTGCCTGCCGATCAGCCCCGCGCGCTCGAGCACAGCCAGCGACAGGCGAACACGGATCTCGCCCAGGCCGGTTTCGACGGACAGGTCCTCCAGACTCACCCACGTCTCGCCGGTTTGCGCGTTCTTGACCGCGTCGAACACGGCGCGCATGTCGGCCGCGCTCACCGCGTCGTTTTCGATGAAGAACTCCTGCAGCGCGCGGTCCTGCATTGCATACAGCAGCACGGCGCGGGCGGGGTCGCCGTCGCGTCCGGCGCGGCCGGCCTCCTGGTAGTAGGCTTCGAGAGTTCCGGGCACATTGAAATGAACCACCAGCCGCACGTCCTGCCGGTCAATGCCCATCCCGAACGCGCTGGTTGCGGCCACGACCGGCGCATCCCCGGCCATGAACGACTCCTGAACGCACCTGCGCGTTTCGTGATCCAGACCGGCGTGGTAGGAGAGCGCCTCGATCTTGAGCACCTCGCTGGCGAACGCCGCGACTTCCTCGGCATCGCGGCGGGTGCCGGCATAGATGATTGCCGGGGTGCCGCCTTCAGATGTAAGCAGGGACTGCAGTGCGCGCAGCTTGGACTCGGGGTCATACGCGCTCAGGACCTCGAGCGAGAGGTTCGGGCGGTTGAATCCCGTGACGATGCGCGCGGCATCCTCGATCCCCAGCAACCGGACGATCTCGTCCTGCACGCGGGGGGTGGCGGTGGCTGTGAGGGCGGCTGTCACTGGCGAGCGCATCGCACGCCGCGCGGCGGAGATACGCAGATAGTCCGGGCGGAAGTCGTGACCCCATTCGGAGATGCAGTGCGCTTCGTCCACCGCCAGCAGTCCCACGTTCACCGCTGACAGCGCCTTCTGAAACGCGACGCTGCGCAGGCGCTCGGGGGCGACATACACCAGCGTGTAGCGCCCGTCCGCCATTCCCTGAAGCGCCTGGGCCTGCTCATCCGCGGTGAGAGAACTGTTGATGAAGGCGGCCCGTATCCCGCGCCTCGCAAGGCTCGCGACCTGGTCTTTCATGAGAGAGATGAGCGGCGAGACAACGAGGGTGACCCCGGAGGATGTGAGCGCGGCCAACTGGTAGATGAGCGACTTGCCGGCGCCCGTGGGCATGACGACAAGCGCGTGCTGTCCGGCGAGCAGGCGCTCCAGCGCTTCGGCCTGCCCGGGCCGGAAGCTCCTGAAGCCGAAGCGGGTTTCGAGAAGTCTGCCTGCCGCAGTGTCCATGTCCGATGCTGGTGTCTTCAACGGCAGGCGGGCGGTATCCTGCGCCGTGACGGATAGTCCGTGTGCGTTTCAAGCCCCGACGGCCCGGTTCTTCGGTTCGTAGTTCTCTGGAACGACGGGCCGAAGAACGGAGAGAGTTTCCTCGTCGCGGCCTCTGTCGGAATGACATGGCCGGATACAGGCTCGCGTTCGGAGAGTAGCATAGGGACTTGTGCCCGTACGTGGGCGAGCGGCTTTAATGGACGCCCACAAGGGGCTATGCTACGAGAGCCCGGGGTGCCTGAACCAGATTGCGGTTCTTCGGTTCGTAGTTCTCTGGAACGACGGGCCGAAGGACCGGCGGGCGACGATGAAAGCTTGCACAGCCGGTCGCCGGGTCGTATCATGGGGCCGACCGGTGCGGCGGCGAGCCGGTGCGTTCGTTCCCCTGCCGCATCCAACGCACGCGGCCCGGAGGCATGAAGTGACCCGAAAGACAGGAACGCAATTCGCAAGTCTGTGGCTGGCCGCCACATTCGCCTTTGTTGGGGCGCCCGCGGCGACCGGCGACGTAACCCGCTTCAAGCAGGACCGTTTTGTCATCAGCTACTGGTACGGGCCGATGCTCGACAGCTACGCCGGCCAGCGCTACAAAGACATGGCGGACGCCCACTTCAACGTGATCCACGGAGCGTTCAACCCGGAGTCGGACAAGCTCTTCGAAGTGGCGCGCAAGTACGACATGCCCGCCATCGCGTGTGTCAGAGGCAAGCCCGTGAAGGGCTGGCCTTCAGACCCCTACTGCTGGGGGTACCATATCTCTGATGAGCCCTCCGCGGCCGACTTTCCGAACCTGAGGGCGAGGGTTGATGAGGTGCGCCAGCACCACCCGGGTAAACTCGCATACATCAACCTTTATCCCAACTACGCCAACGCGAAGCAGTTGGGCACGGCCACCTACGACGAGCACGTTGCGCGCTTCGTGCGCGAGGTGAACCCGGACGTCCTGTCGATGGACCACTACCCGAGGTTCAAGCACGACAGAGACGGGCGGGACGGCTACTGCTCGAATCTGGAAGTGATGCGCAAGTACTCGCTCAAAGCCGGAATCCCGTTCTGGAACTTCTTCAACACCATGCCTTTCGGCGGCCACACCGACCCCACGGAAGCCCAGATCCGCTGGCAGATTTACGCATCCCTGACCTATGGCGCCAGGGGCGTGCTCTATTTCTGCTACGCCACTCCCCCGGGCAGCGTGTTTATCAGGGAGGGCGCCATCCTTGCCCGCGACGGTACCCTCACCCGTCACTACGACCAGGCCAGGCGCATCAACGCTCAAATCGCGAAGCTCGGCCCCACCCTGATGCAGCTGACCAGCACCGGCGTATACCGCGTTGGACCGGATGATGACGCGTCCAGGGTGCTGGCGGGGTCCGGTATCAGGAACATCACGGGGCGGGAGTCGGACCCGCCCAACGATTATCTCGCCGGTGCTTTCCGGCACTCGGATGGCCGCCGCGCCGCCATGGTGATGAACTACAGGTTGTTGCTCACAGCCTGGCCGACCGTCGAGTTCGACGTGCCTGTCGAGCAGGTCCGGGAGGTTGACAAGCGAACGGGCAAGGAGATACCAGTGCGCGACGACAGCCCGGGCATGCCGGGCCTGCAGTTGTCGCTTGACGATGGGGAGGGCCGGCTGTTCATACTGCCGGCGAAATAGAATGCGCAACAGTCTGATTGGAATCTGTTTTGTTCTGGCAATGGCGATTGGCTCAGGGCACTGCGCCCCGGAGCAGGTTCAACTGGCGAACGGCCACTATCGGATCACCCTGGAAACGGCCAGGCCCGGACTATCCGGCATCAGGAACCTGCGAATGGGCAAGCACGGCGTGATCCATGCGCCGAGTGCTGCGCAGCCGATATTCGCGGTGAATCTCCGCGAGCCCCTGCCTGAAGGCACGGATGCGCGCGCCTGGAAGTTGACATCGCGCGACTTCACCACCACCAGAGCCACGGCCAGCAGAACCGGGCAAGAGACCACTTTGCAGTGGAACATGTTCTGGAAATCCGGAGATATCCGCGTTGATGTGATGCTGAGTGTCGAATCAGACGCATCGCCCGAGAGCGTCTGGGGTGTCAGCATCAAAGCGAACCGCGAACTTGACGCCGATTTTGCGTTCCCGATCCTGGACGGGTTGACAATCGGTCCGGCCCCTGAGCGGGCGTGGTATTTTCACCCTCGCTGGGCGGGGCTGCTGAATGATGTGCCGATTGATGTTGCGTCCACATACGGGCAGTATGTGAGAATGCAGGTGATGGCCGTAAGCAATCCGTCCGGCGCGGGGGTTGGCAAGCCGTCCGTGGTGTACGTCGTCACGAGAGATACGACGATGGCGAGGAAGACCTTCGAACTCGTCAAGCGCGTGCCGGGCGTGGCGCCGGTAGAGTTGCGCGATGATTACGGATTCCCGTTCTGGTCGGGATTTCAGGCCAGAGAGGGCGCCGGCATGGCCGTGAACTGGACGCGTATCGCGCTGCAGGCGGGCAAGTCCCACGTTGTGCCGCCGGTAGTCATCGGCATCGGCGCGGGCGACTGGCGCGACGCTCTGACCAGCTATCAGAAATGGGCGCGGACGTGGTGCCCGATACACGAACGTTCCGCCAGGGAGTCGTTCAAGCACTGTTTCTATCGCATCTTCACCCAACCAGACTGCGACACGGCGCTGGCGGAGCTTGACCGCTCCACATATCCCGACTACCTGCAGTTCATGGTGCAGAAGGTGCACCTCAACGGCAACTACGGCTATCGTGAGGACTGGGGACTGCCCCAGATTCAGCGGTTCGTTCGGGAGTGCAGGAAGCGAGGCATTGTCACCAACCACTATGTCGAAGGCTACATCGCGCACAACACGAGCGGCATCTGGAAAGAAAAGGGCAACGAGTGGGGCCAGATGGCTGGCGGCAAATTTCAGACGGCTTGGGCCAATCAGTGCATGTGGCTCGGGGAGCCGGGGTGGCACGGCTGGCTCGCGGGCGAGACCTCGCGCCTGGCCCGCGACCTCGGCCTGGATTCGATCTATCTCGACGAGATCGGATTCGGCACGGGCGACAAGTCCTTCTCGGCTAACCCCCACCACAATCCGGGACGGCTTCAGCCCGACGGCGCCATGACGGGCGTGCGCGCCCTGCTGCGGACCGTGCGCAAGTCGCTCGATGAGGTGGACTCCGGCATCTCGATATACACCGAAGGGCCGGCTGTGGACTGCCTGTTTCCGTATCTTGACGGTGTGGAGGACTACGGATGCCGCCAGTGGACCTCGCTTCCGAAGGCGTACCGCATCCCGGTGCACTTTCTGCGATTTGTCTTTCCCGCCATGAAGTTCGCCGATATTCCCGAGGACACGGGAGAGGCAGTCGATCGGCAGGTGCGGATGTGCCTGTTCAACGGCATCGGCACGTTCACTCGTCTGGCCGCAACTGATGCGGCGAGCTGGATCGAGCGGGTTCACGTTGTTGAGCGGGACAACCGCGATGCGTTCAACGATAGGAATCCGACGCCCCTGGTCCCGACGCTGTCCGAAGGAGTCTACTGCAACCGCTTCTCTTCTCCTGCCAAGACCGTCTTTACTGTGTTCAACGCAAACGAATACCGCGCATCCGGCCAGTTGCTGGATCTGCCAGTGGCAAAGCCCGGTCACCCCTGGGTGGATCTGCTGCACGGTTCCGAACTGCGGACTGACGCGGGCAGATGGGGCACAAGAGC
>JAGVUD010000222.1 GCA_019136435.1 Armatimonadota bacterium
CACGCGCGCGCCCATCAATCTCGGCGGCGCCAACGATGCCCCGAAAAGACCGGCGGATGGGCCGTACGAGATTCGCGCCGTTGCGGTCTCCAAGGACGGCCAGCAGATAGACAGCAAGACGATTTCGGTGCAGCTCGCCAACCAGGTGCGGAGCGTCTCGCCGGAGACAAAGATCCCGCTGAAGTACGTCTATCGCGTCGGCACGAAGAAAAAGTACGCGGTGGATATCTCGGTTACGCTCGACGAAGTCGGCGGGGCGCCCGTCAAGTCGAACCAGGCCGTGCAGAGTTTTTCGTTCACGGGCACGGCAAGCGTCGAGGATTTGCAGCCCAACGGCCGCGCGCTTGTGCGCTATCGCCCCGAAGAGGACCGCCTCGCTATCTTCGGACGCAAACTCGGCCCTCTTCCCGGGTTTGAGTATGGGTCGCTCTACGAGATCGTGAGCACGAGCGGAAGGGTGGTCGAGACCGATCTGTTCAGCACCGTCGGGGTGCGCACCGACGAGACCTTTGCCGTCGACTACCGCACTCCTCTGCCTGCCGCCAAAGTACAGGTCGGCGACACGTGGAATGGCAAGATCGGTGTCTCCATGCCCGGAATCTCGGATGCGATCGAGACCGGCGCCGATTTTACGCTGGAGGGGCTGGAGTGGGCTGGCGGACGCGAGGCTGCCCGCATCAGCTCGAAGTTCAACACCTCCATCGAGGTCAAGCTTCTTGCGGCCGACCAGTCCCTGGAGAACCTGGGACAGCAGACTCCGGGCGCCGTGGGCGAAGAAGGGCCGCTGCCGGGACCGGCGGGGCCGCTTCCTTCCGAGTTCCCCTCCGAGTCCGGGCTGGCATCTCTCGGGCTTGGTCAGGCGTCCATATTCTCCCCCACCGCCCCCGGCGGAGCAGCGGCGATGGGATCGCCCGGCCGCGTTACCGGCACGTCATCCGACTGGTTCGCCTTCCGGACGGGCGATTTGATTCGCAGGGAGGTGAAGCTGACTGTTGACACATCAATGGACCAGACAGCCGTTCAACGCCTCACCGAGGGCCTTGGCCTTTCGACCCCCGAGAGTCCCGTGACTGCGCCTGAAGACCCGGGTTCCGGGCAGTACTCGGGCCCCGACGCCTTCGAGATGGAGACCATTGACCAGTACCACAGAGGCGTTGGCAGGATTGGCGACATTCTTTCGGGTTCCGGAAGGGGGACGGGCGTGGTTGGCGGCACGAGGGTCAAGCTGACGATTCTGCTGTCCGCAAGGCTTCTGGGCTGACTGCTCGTTTGAAGAAAGAGAGAAACCCCGAAAAAGAGCTGGAACTGCTGGACCACCTGGGTGAACTCAGGGGCAGGCTCTTTCGGTCCATCGTATTCATCGTGATCGGCATGGCCGTCGCGTGGATCTTCTTCGACCAGCTCTACGCCCTGCTGCTGCAGCCCGCAATCAACGTGCTCAGCAAGACGGGCATGAAGTTCCTGCAGACCACTTTCGTGCAGGGCTTCACGCTCAGAATGCAGGTCAGCCTTATAGGGGGGCTCATACTCGCCGCCCCGTTCTGGACCACGGAGATCTGGCTGTTCATCGCGCCGGGGCTCACGAAGCAGGAGCGCAAGGCGCTCTACTTCGTCGCTCCTCTCAGCATTGTGCTGTTTGCGCTCGGGGTTTTCCTGTGTTTCCTCGCGATGCCGCGCGCGCTGGACTGGTTCGTGAGTCTGTCGCCTCCCAACACGGAACTGCGTCCCGACGTCGCCCGCACCCTTGTCTTCTTCGTACAGATGTACCTTGCGTTCGGGCTGATGTTCGAACTCCCGATCGTGATGATGTTTCTCGCGAAGATCGGGCTTGTCAACACCCGCCTGATGATCCGTTTCTGGCGCGAAGCCACCGTTGTTATCGCGGTCGGCGCGGCTGTTATGACGCCCTCCAATGACGCCTTCACCATGATGATGATGGCGGTTCCCATGGTGATCCTGTACTTCCTCAGCATCTCGCTGGTGCGGATGGTCGAGAGCCGCGGCTGAATCCCGCGCTGCGCGACACGCGCTGCGCGACACGCGCT